>JAKURY010000007.1 GCA_022452145.1 Acidimicrobiales bacterium
GACTGACTTGTTTGCCAAGTCGAGCATCTTGGCTCGACGGGGCTCCTTGTGTGAGATGACGTGTGGCATAGGCCTTCCTTCCGAAGGTTCCGCCCGATGGCGGATCTCTTTCGTTGGAAGACGGCCCACTCCTCAGATCCGGCTGCCGAAACGCCGGCAAAGCCAGTGGGTTGTGCCACAACCTGATCTTCAGGAGAAAGAGAATTGATCTGGAGAAGGTCCATACAGAGAGCGTAACTGTCGCCTGTGACAGGGTGCCCGCTACCAGCCGGTTTGTGTCAATTCACAAGGTCTCGCGGCCTGTACGCGGCCTGCAGATGATCAGAGAATGTGATCATCCCACTGTGAAAACCTGTTGTGATGAAGAGGTTCGTCGGGATCATCGTTGCTGGAGGTCTTCTGGCTGGGTGCGGAGGGGCGACGACCGACACGGCGTTGCAATCCGAGTCCTCGGTGACGCCGACCACCACCGTGGATACCACCACCACCGCGGCACCAACCACCACCGCGGCACCAACCACCACATCCGAGCCGACCACCACCGCTGTATCAACCGCCACATCCGAGCCGACCTGGACGTCTGATTCGACCTGGGACATGTGCCTCGTGACCGCCCCCGCGGGCCGCAGGTACGAGTGGCTCAACCACGAAACCTGGATGTCCCTCGAGCGGCAGCGCCGGGAAATCCAGAGATCCCTCATGCCGGACGGAGGTGGCGCCACCACCGCATCCGCCGCTTCTCGGGAAGCGGGTGACCACGTGGCCCTGATCGACGGCTTCGCCGACGCGCGCTGTGACCTCATCGTCACCATCGGAGCCGAAATGGGCGAGGCGACGACGGCCAGTGCCCGTCGGCATCCCGATGTCGACTTCATCGGCATCGACCAGCACCACGGCGAGGAACTCCCGAATCTGGCCGGGCTGGTCTTCCCCGAGGATCGTGCAGGGTTCCTCGTCGGAGCACTCGCCGCGTCGGCGACCGTGACCGAGATCGTCGCCGTGGTGTTGGATTCGGGCACCGAACCCTCGTCGGTCGCCTACGGCACCGGCTTCACCAACGGGGTTGCCCACGTCGATCCCGACGTCGAGGTCCTCTCGATCGTCCACCCGGGCGACAGAGGGGAACCGGACGCCGACTGGGGAGCGACCGCGGCCCGTGAAGCCCTCGATGGCGGCGCCGACGTCGTGTTCGGACCCGGGAGCGGAAGCGGGCGCGGAGTGCTGGTGGAGGTGGCCGGAACGGGGTACAACGCCCGAAACGGAGCACTATGCATTGGCGCAGAGGCCGACGATTGGCTTCAGGTGATCAAGGCCCGGCGGTGTCTGCTCACCAGCGTCTTGAAACTGCCCAACGAATTCCACAGCATGTACTGGCGCCCGGGTCGGCCGTCTCACATCAAGCATTACGAGGAGGCGCTGGACCTGCCGGCCGAATACGAGAGCGAGCGCTCCTACTCCACGCTGGCCCTCATCAACCAGGAGTTCCTCCTCGGAGGCACCCCATCCGGTGGTCACGTCGGACCAGTCGGCCTGCACTTCTTCAACCTCTGGGGCGCCCACAAGACGGGAGTCCCTAATCGGACCTTTTGGCCATCCGACGATCTCAAGTCGATGCTGGCCGACCTCACCGGGGCCCTTTGGACCGGCGAGGTCCCGGCCTCGTAGGGACCCGACCTTCAGGCCAACGCGTCGACCGCCCCTGTGAAGACCTTGTCCAGACGGGTTAGGCACTCACGTTCGGCCCAGGCCCGGCACTCAGTCTCCTGAGCGCCAAGGCTGCGGTTGTCGCCCTCCCGGTCGTCTATCGCCGAGCGGCGTACGTAGATCGCTGCTGAAGTTTCCATACCATCCCCCATGGGTGTTGATGCACTGGGTGTGCACCTCCACCGCCATGCGGGAGGTCATTTCAAAGTGTGGAATAGGTCTCGTGCGTCGGGGGGCGTACCACTCAACGGATCAGGAAATCAACTCGGGTGCTCATACGATCCTGACGCTACCGGTCGGGGTGATTGGGCTCAGCGGCTACTGCGCCGGCGTGGAGGCCATGCGACCATCGGAGACGAGTAGAACCTTCCCGGAGCGCAGTCCGGACGGTCAGCCATGCCACGGCGGACAGAGCCACCCCGCCCCCTACCAGAGTGCTAGTCGCCGGAACCTCGCCGGGCCAGGCCCACAACCAGAGCGGCGCCAGCACGACCTCAGCGATCAGGAGCAAAGAGGTCTCCGCAGGGGGCACGAACCGATGGGCGTAGTTGAACACCGGTGTGCCCAAACCGATCAGTAGTCCCCCGGCGATACAACCCATAGCCACGTCCCGGATCGGCAGGTCGAGGCCCGGCCCAACCAGTGACACCAGGCCAGCCACCACGGCAACCACGAAGCCCCCGACCACAGTCGGAACCCCCGGGTCCCGGGCCGGGGAACTACGGATCAGGACCACGTATCCGCCCAGGCCGACCGGAAGCAGGAGAGAGAACAGAATCCCGAGGCGATCACCGCCATCAAGCCCTCCTTCCACCATGATCACCACACCGATCGACGCCACGAGCATGGCTGCCACCGTGTCCCGTCGGACCCTCTCCCGGAGGAACACACGACCAAGGATCGCCGCGACGAACGGGCTGGTGCACTGCAACAACAGGACGAACGCAGCAGTGGCCCGGCTGAGCGACAGGATGAACAGGACAAAGCAACTTCCTAGGACCAGGCCAGCCAACGCTTGCCAAGGGCCTGCTTCGACGATCGAACGGATCGGATTCCGACCGAGAACCATGATGGTCAGCGTGGCGACCACAGCGGCCGAGAAGCTCCTGTAGAACAGGTACTGCCAGGCGTCGGCCTCCAGCAGAGCGCGGAAGGTCAGCGGTCCGAGACTGAAGGTGGTCCCCGCAGCCAGGACCAACATCGACCCCTGGAAGCGGGTGAGCACTCGGTCCACGCCATCCACGCTACGGGCCGACCAGCAGCCCTGCCAAAACACCTCGGTGGTCAGTCGAGCGTGACGATCACGGCACAGTCCCCGTTGGGTTTCCTTCCAAGGAGTCGTCCCACGGCACTGGCCAACCAGGTGCCGACATACTGGATTCCGTACTTTCGCCGTATGGCGGTGCGAACTTCCCGGTAGGCATCACCGTCGACGACCTCGGCCGTGCCAGACACGGCGGTGGAGCCCTCGGTGACGGTCCCACCCATGTCGCTGGCCTGAAGCTCGACGGCTGGGTCGTGGCGGAGTCTGCGGACCTTCCATTTAAGAAGAGCGAGGACGACTGACCTAGTCCGTTCTGGCAGGGCTGTTTGTCGCCAGGCTTTCCACGCGTTTTCCCATCCCGTCGAAAAGTCCCGGCAGGAGCGGAACCGTGGACGCGGGCCAACCCGTGGACTTCGCTGCTATCCCAACGAATACAGGGGTCGGCTGGAATTGCGGAAACCAGCAGAATCAACGCCGGGCGATCTTTTAATCCTCAGGTGCCGGGTTCGAGCCCCGGGCGACCCACGACCGGCCGGTGGTCTCCGCCCTACTCGCCGATGTCCTCGTTCCAGAGGTCCGGGTGCTCGGCGATGAAGGTGGTCATGAGGTCTACGCACACGGGATCGTCCACGACCTCGACGACGACGCCCTGGTCCCGGAGGAGCTCCTCAGGACCCTGAAACGTCCGGTTCTCCCCGACCACCACCCTCGGGATGCCGTAGAGCAGCACGGCGCCGGTGCACATCGAGCACGGCGAGAGCGTCGAGTAGAGCACCGATCGTCGGTAGTCGGCGGCTGTCAGCCGCCCGGCATCCTCCAGCGCCGCCATCTCAGCGTGGAGCACCACCGACCAGCGCTGCACCCGCTGGTTGTGCCCCCGCCCGATGACCTCCCCGTCGATCACCAGGACCGAACCGATGGGCACGCCGCCCTCGGCGAGCCCGATCCGCGCTTCGTCGATAGCCGCCTGGAAGAAGGTGTCGGTCACGCGTGCAGCCTCTCAGCCTTCCGGGTCGACGAGGGCGCACGGGTCCACGCCTCGCATCGCCAGGACGCGTTCGACTGCCTCGTCCAGCCAGCGCTCGTCCAGTGACCCGTCGTCGAGGGCGACCATCAGGCTCCAGGCGGCAGGGACCACATTCTCATGGGGACCGACCATCAGCAGGTCGGCCCCGGCGATCAGGGCCAGGCGTGCCGCCGTCGGGACGTCGATCATCTGGGCCACGGCACCCATGGAGAGGTCGTCGGTGATGACCACGCCGTCGAATCCGAGCTCGTCGCGCAGGATTCCAGTCACCGCCGCTGCCGACAACGAAGAGGGCACGCCGTCGGTCAGGCCGGGCACGACGAGGTGTCCGACCATGACCGCGGCGCCATCCGGTAGGACGCCGAACGGCAGAAGGTCCACGAGGCGCAGGTCGTCGAGTGGCGGGGTGGTGGCCGTCTCCTCGTGGCTGTCGGCGTTGGCCCGGCCATGCCCCGGGAAGTGCTTGGCCACCGGCACCAGCCCGCCGTCCAGAATTCCCTCGGCGAACGCCAGCCCGTGGGTGGACACCACCATCGGATTGTCAGAGAACGAACGGGTACCGATTCCCGGGCCTGACCCCACGTCCAGGACTGGCGCCAGGTTGACCGTGACACCGAGGGTGGCGATGGCTACCGCCCGCTCACGGGCCAGCTCCCGTACGTCACCGATCGGCATCGCACCCATCTCGGCCGCCGACGGAAGCTCGCCCAGGAGCGCGCCGAAGCGCTGGACGGTGCCTCCCTCCTCGTCCACGGCTATGACCACCGGCCCGGTGGCCGAGGCTTCCTGCACCGCGGCGACCGCTGCCGGGAACCCGTCTCCCGGCGAGCCGATGACCACCGCACCTGCGACCAGGCCCCGCCCGGCCAGGTCGGCGATGACGACCAGCCCGGCCTGGTCCACGACCGGGAGCAGGACCTGTCCGACGCGCAGCCCGATCGGAAGGTCACCCACGCACTGGATCGCCGTGGGACCCGGAGGAAGGGTCGTGGTGGTCGTCGTCGTGGACGTCGTAGTGCTCGTGGTCGTCGTGCCGGTGGTCGGATCCGGCGCCGCAGCGGTGGTTGTGGTTACCGCCACCGTGGTCTCCGGTGACGCCTCCTCGGCCGAACCACACCCCCCGGCGACCAACGCCAGGACTCCGGCAACTACCAGGCACCGCATGGTGCCAGTGCACCACATCGCGGGCACCGACAGGCAGCGACCCCGACACGGGCCCCCGCTGGCCTCCGAATAGCCTGAGGCGATGCGAAACCTGCTCGTCGGATTCCTGGCGATCGCCACGGTGGTCGCCGTGCTGTTCTTCGGGCTGGGCGGCGCTACCGGGCCTCAGGCCCCGACCGTTGTGGCGGTCCCCTCCACGACGGTGGCGCCTGGAACCACCGCGGAGCCGGCCGCCACGGAGGCTGACGACGCTGAGCCCACCCTCGTGGCCGTGACCACGACGAGTTCCACAGTCCCGGCCGCCACCATCCCGCCCAAGCCGATCGGCACCCTGCCACCCATCAGCGACCTGGGCGTAGCGACGCTGGACGCCACCTCGTCGGTCAGCACCGTCGGCATCGACCGGATCATGTTCGGTATGACCGTCCACGACGCCCAGGTGGCAGCCGGCAGCCGGTTCACCCCGGTCACCCCGATCGGGCACTGCTATCTGGTTACGCCTGACGACGGCCAGGCCGGCCTCACGTTCTGGGTGGTGGCCGGAACCGTCGAACGGGTCGACGTCGACACCCGCACCATCACCACCCGCTCGGGGGCAGGCATCGGCAACACCGAGGACCGCATCCGCGAGATGTTCGGGGAGCGCATCCACACGACCCCGCTCCCCGACGGTTCGGGAAACCTGCTCGCCTACGTCCCCAAGGACGTGGCCGACGCCACCTACAGGGTGATGTTCCTCACCAACGGCGTGCAGGTCATCCGCCTCTGGGCCGGCCGCCTCCCCTGGGCAGAGGAACTCGGCGGCTGCCCGTCCTCCTGAACGACCTGCATCCCGGGGCAACCCACCGGACCCGCTCAGTAGCCCTCGGGCAGGTCGTGTACGTAGTCCTCGCAGCTCACGAAGACCGCCCCGTACCCGACCCGCTCCCCCCGCCCTGACCCCAGGTCCAGGCCCCGGGTCCACTCGATTGCCCCGGCGCTGATCGTGCCATCATGGACGAACACCTCCAACGGTCCGTCCAACGTGGCCTCGTAGCGCACCGACCCCCCGACGGTCACACCCACATAGGGCTGGCCCAGGAACCCCTGGATGAGCGCCTCCACGTGCTGGCCGCTCTCCGGATGCTCCCCCACCCCGATCGCCACCACGTCGCCGGGCCCGGGTGCATAACAGGTGAAGGCCAGGTCGAACGTCAGCTCGCCGACCTGTACCCAGCCGGTGGTCACGATGTCCGGCTCCGGAACCGCGGTCGACGTGGTCGGCGCCCCAGCGACGGGCACCGTCTGGACCGCCGGTCCGTCATCACCACAGCCCGCCACCACCAGGGTCCAGGCCAGCACCGCCAGGGGAAGTCGCCGGCCGGTCACGACCCGCCACCGTGCACGACGAGCAACTCGACCATCCGGTCGCCGTGGCGGCGCGATTCGACTCCGTCCGGCAACGACCGGACGAGCGACACGCCGGCATGGTCCTCCACCACCAGGGCCGACTCCGCGGATCGTCGGAACGCCGCCGTCACGGCCGTGGTCCACTCGGCCACTACCGCCTGGAAGGCCCAGCCCAGGAGGTCGGGCACCACCAGCCCGACCTCCGGCGACAACCCGCCGCCCTCCCAACGGCCGACCTCCTCCCAACGACCCGGACGGTCGGCGAGCGCCAGGCGCAACCCGGCCCCCCGTAGGCGCCGCATCAGGTCGCGTCCGCGGACCGCCTCGGCCCCCATCGCCAACGCCTCGGCCCTCACAGCCTCCGGCACGTCGTAGTGGTCGCCCTGGAAGGACATCCGGCGAAGGCCCAGGCGGTCGGCGAACCCATGGAGCTCGGCAATGCTCACGTCGCTCACCAGGTGGGCCCACCGGGCACCCCGCCATGGCCATACGGCCTCGTCGACCAGCACGGCCATGGGACCATGTTGACCTACGTCGACCCGTCGCCGCCAGACGCACCTGCCCGTCAGCCTGACCCCGCGCCGTCCGGGTCGGGGTGGGAGACTCCGGCGCATGGCGCGGGTCGACCAGCAGGACACCATCACGCTGCGCCTCCCAGCGTCCCTGGACTTCGCCGATCTTCCCCGGGTGGGCCTGGCCGCCCTCCTCCGGATCCACCGCATCGACCCGGGTGACGTCGGAGACCTGGCCACGTCAGTCCACGAGACAGCCACGAAGCTGGCCGCCGCCGGGTCCGAGGTGGTGGTCGAGTTCCGGGTCACGGATGCCGAGGTGGCCGTCGACCTGACCGGGGACGGTCGCACCATCCGGATCAGCTCGCCGCGGAGTTGAGCAGGGCGATCAGGCCCGACGGACCACGGCCCACGTAGCCTCGCCCACCGCCGAGGCAATGGCGCGCCACCCCGAGCCGGAGGCAGCCTCGAGCGAGGCGACCACGTCCCCGGTCGACAGGTGGATCGGCGTCTCGGACCCCCGGCTGTTGACCCACACCACCGCTCCGACAGCGCCAAGGCAACGGTCCACCTCGGCCGGGAACAGCAGCATGTTCTGGAGGACGAACACGTCGACCACGCCGTCGGCCAGCGGCAGGCGCGATGCGTCTGCACACAGCAGTGGCGGCGCCCCGTCCACGGCGTGGGCGAGCATCATCGGGGACAGGTCGGCGGCCACGTAGCGGTCGAACCGTCCAACCAGGTCCCGGGCCGAGATGCAGGTTCCAGCACCCAACTCGACGACCGTCCGGCCCTCGACCCGTCCCCGGTCCAGGGCGTCCAGCAGCGGCGCGTTCCTTCCGGGATGGTCGCGGGTGGCCGTCCACCCGGGGGCAAGGGAGTCGAACAGCGCCCGCACCTCGCCCAGCACCTCGCCGTTCCAGGTGCCCCGGTGGGCGACCTGCTCGGTCACCTCGCGCATGCGGTGGTTGACGACCGTGCCCCGGGTCCCCTCGTCGAGCCCGGCGACCGGCGGGAGGTACTCGATGGCTCCAGTGGACATCTGACCCGGCGCCGCTCAACGACCGGTGGAACCGAAGCCGCCCTCGCCGCGGTCGGACACCGGCAACTCGTCGACCTCCACGAACCGGCACTCCTCGACCCGTTGGATGACCAGCTGGGCTATGCGCTCGCCTCGCACCACCTCGAACGGTTCGGTGGGGTCCGTGTTGACGAGCAGCACCTTCAGCTCCCCCCGATAGCCGGAGTCGATCAGGCCGGGGGTGTTCAGGCAGGTCACCCCGTGCCTCAACGCCAGCCCGCTGCGGGGCTGCACGAACCCCGCATAGCCGTCGGGGATGGCGACGGCCGCCCCGGTCGGAACCAGCGCCCGCCCGCCACCGGGGGCCAGCGTGACGTCCTCGGCGGCCACCAGGTCGGCACCGGCGTCACCGGACCTGGCGTATGCGGGTAGGGGAAGGTCCGCGACGAGTCGGACAAGGGGGATCTCCAGCACGGCGGCGACCCTAGCCGGGAGCATCCGACCCGAGGCCGTAGGCTCGGCGACGTGCTGGCATGGATTGACCTCGAGATGACCGGGCTGGACCCGGGCTCCGACGTGATCGTCGAGATCGCCACGCTCGTGACCGACGACGACCTGGAGATCATCGCCGAGGGCCCCGCCCTGGTGGTCCACCAGCCACCCGAGGTGCTCGACCGCATGGGCGAGTACGTCCGGGCGATGCACACGAAGAGCGGCCTGCTGGAGGCCATCGCAGCCTCCAGCACCACGCTGGCCGAGGCCGGCGAGGCGACGCTGGCGTTCCTGCGGGAGCACCTGGGCGAACCGGGCACCGTGCCGTTGTGTGGCAACTCAATCGGCACCGACCGACGGTTCCTGGCCCAATGGCTCCCCGAGGTCGAGGAGTTCCTCCACTACCGGTCGATCGACGTCTCGACCATCAAGGAACTGGCCCGACGCTGGAACCCGGAGGCCCTCAAGTCGGCGCCCGAGAAGTCCGGCGGCCACCGAGCCCTGGACGACATCCGTGAGTCCGTAGCCGAACTTCGGCACTACAGGCAGCACCTGTTCCCAAAGCCGGCCGACTGACCAGCCGCTTCGGCCGCGGGATGCACTCCCTCCTAGGGTGGCGCAGTGACCGAGGCGACCGCTCCCGACGGGGGACCCACCAGGCCCGTCCGCCAGGAGCAGGAGGATGCGTCGCCCGACGTGACCGAGGTGGCGCCCGGGCTCTACCGGTTCCAGCTCCCCATATCGATGCCGGGGCTGGGCCACGTCAACTGCTACGCACTCGAGGACTCGGACGGCTTCACCGTCGTCGACCCCGGCCTACCCAG
Source organism: Acidimicrobiales bacterium (assembly GCA_022452145.1). Lineage (NCBI taxonomy): Bacteria > Bacillati > Actinomycetota > Acidimicrobiia > Acidimicrobiales > Acidimicrobiales bacterium. The sequence goes on from JAKURY010000007.1 coordinate 9,398, forward strand.
TGCGGATTCATGGGAGGCCCTCGGCGACCGCCTCGCCCAGGTCGGTGCCCGCTACGGGCACGTCCACACCGCCGTGGTGACACACAGCCACCCGGACCACTTCGGAGGCGTCCACCGGCTGCGCGACGACCACGGCACCCGGGTCCTGACGCATGCCGACTTCCGGTCGGTGTGGGTCGACGCCGACCTCACCGAGGACCTCGGCGCCGACGAGCTGGACCTGGCCGACGACGAGCACATCGAGAGGTTGCGCTCCACGATGAACCGACCCACCCCGTGGGGAGCGACCCGGACGCCGCCTTCGGCAGCCGAACTCCGCAAGTGGTCGGAGATGGACGTCACCGGCGGCTCCCGGTCCTGGATGGTTCCAGAGCCCTCGGTCACCGTCGACGACGGCGAGGAGATCAGCCTCGGCAGGCGGACCTGGCTGACCATCCACACCCCCGGACACACGCACGACCACCTCTGCCTCTTCGACCCGGCTGACGGACTGCTGTTATCCGGCGACCACGTGCTGCCCACGATCACCCCGCACATCGGCGGAATCGGCCCCATGGACGACCCCCTGGCCACCTTCTTCCGGTCCCTGGAGCGCATGAAGGAGCTGCCGGGGGTGAGCAACGTCCTGCCGGCCCACGGTCATCCCTTCACCGACGTGGGAGGCCGGGTGGATGCCATCCTCGGCCACCACGAGGACCGTCTGGAAACGATCCGGGAGGCCGGCGACGACCTCGGCGATGGCACGGTGGAGTCGTTCATGCGACGTCTCTTCAAGGAACGCTCGTGGGGTGACATGGCAGCCAGCGAGACCTACGCCCACCTCGAGCACCTACGAATCCTTGGCAGGGCGACCCGTGACGAAGTCGCAGGTCAGACCATATATCGGACTCACTGATTTAATCGTTTGACGGGTGGGCACCCGGCCGAGGAGAGTGATGGCCGTCCGGACACCCGTAGTATGGACGTCCGGCCGGGTGGAATCAGCCGCCCGACGAGCACAGGAACCCACGGAAACAGACCCACGATGAACGAGCTCCACTGCAACCGTCACGGCCATTCGGCCGGCGCGCACGTGTTCTCGTCGCGTGCACATCTGTCCGTGAAGCCGGACACGTCGATGAACGTCGCCTATCCGGCGTCGACGAAGACCGTGTTCCGGACCACCGGTTTCTGGACCATCCACCAGCGGCCCCGGGGAGCGAACAGCTGATCAGCTGAACGCAGACAAACCCCCGAGGCCGCCGGAGAAATCCGGCGGCCTTCTCCGTTTTTCAGCCCACCGACCTACCGGCGTCCCATAGGGACAGACCACAACCAACAGAGAGAAAGCAGCAGGACCATGCAGGCACTGACGTACGAACGGGAGACCTGGCGCCAACAGGCCGCCTGCGCCCGCCTGGGCGTCCCCACGGGTGTCTTCTTCTCCGACGACCTGGGCGACATCGCCCAGTCCAAGCTCATCTGCGCCGACTGCCCCGTGATGGAGTCGTGCCTCGAGGGTGCCATCAGGCGTGGCGAGCCATGGGGCGTGTGGGGCGGACAGCTCTTCCGCAACGGACACATCCTGACCACCAAGCGGCGTCGAGGACGACCCTCCAAGGTGCCGCGCCCCGAAGACCAGCTCCCGGTGGTGCCGATACCCGTGCGCCTCCAACAGGAACTGCTCTCGGCCTGAACCGCCCCTCCAGCGGACGCAGCTCCGCCGGTCCGACCCCCCACCGGACCGGCGGAGCTGTGACACACGGATCGCCAGAAGCACGGGCCGGGGTGACGCCTAGGCGAGCCCCGGCCCGTGGGCACCAATCCGGGCTCCGACTACGGTCTGGCGTCGTGACCCGACGACTCAGCGGCGCCATCCTGGCCGGGTCCGTCATCCTGGGCGGCTGTGGTTCATCCGATGGAGGCACCGGAGCAGCCTCCGGCGACCCGGTGACCACGATGGCATTCGAGCTGTGGGACGGATCCACTACGACCCTGGCCGACCTTGTGGCCATCGACGGCAGGCCGATCGTCGTCAACCTGTGGGCCACCTGGTGCACGCCATGCCTGGAGGAGATGCCCGACCTCCAGACCATGCACGAGTCCCACGGCCGTGACGTCCGCTTCCTGGGAATCAACGTCAGCGACTCACCCACAAGGTCCGCCCGACTGGTCACCGAACTCGGCATCACCTACCTTCAGGGCCGCGACCCCGAGGGTGGGTTCACCGTGGCGCTCGGCGCCGTAGGGCTACCGGTGACCGCCTTCATCGACTCGGGCGGCGCCCTGGCCCACGTCCACCACGGCCGCCTCGACGCCACGGACCTCGCCGCAGCGATCCTGGAGCACCTCTCGTGAAACGATCCTGGTACCGGAGCCGAACGTGATCAGCGTCGGACTGGCCGTTCCGTTCACCCTCGGCATCGTGACCGCCGTCAACCCATGCGGTTTTGCCATGCTCCCCACCTGGCTCGGATACTTCCTGGGCCGGGACACCGCCGACCGTGAAGCCCGACCCGAGCAGGTCATCCGGGGACTGTCGGTCAGCCTCATCCTCACCGCGGCCTTCGTGCTGGTGTTCGGGGCCCTGGGCCTCGCCGTCAACTCGATCGTCAGCGAGGAGGCCGTCGCCTCCAGGACGCCGTGGGTGACCGTCGTGCTGGGCATGCTGTTCGTGCCCTACGGGCTCGCCCTGCTCACCGGCCGCCAGCTCAGGATCCCGTTCTTCAAGCCCGGGCGGGGACCAAGCAGTCGGGAGGCCTGGTCCGTCCTGGGCTTCGGCATCTCGTACGCCGTGGTCTCGGTCGGCTGTGCGGCCCCCATCTTCCTGTTGCACGTGGCGGGGAGCTTCGGTCGGGACGGCATCGTGGATGGCATCGCCGTCTATCTCGCCTACGCGGCCGGAATGGCGGCCGTCGTCACCTCGCTGACCCTCTCTCTGGCCATCGCCCGCGGTGGGATGGCCCGCCACCTGCGCCGGCTGCTCCCCCACGTGGACCGCATCAGCGCCGTGGCCCTCATGCTGGGTGGCGCCTACCTGATCGTCTACGGCATCTACGAGATCCGCATCCTCCGGAACCCGTCGGTTCCGTCCAACAGAATCGTGGACGCGGTCACCGACCTTCAGTCCCACCTCACCAACTGGGCAGCCGGGATCGGTGGCCTACGGCTCGGCCTGGCCCTCTGGCTGGTGGTGGCCACCCTCATGGTATGGGGCATCAGCCCGGCCCTGGCCGCCGCTACCCGGCGCAACACATGGATCACCCTCCTCGGTGCGTGGCTGGTGGCCGAGGGGCTGTTCCACCGCGGGAACCTGGTGGTCGTACCGGTCGGGCGCCTGTTGCTGGACTGGCCGGCCCGGATACCCAACTGGGTGGACCGGCCCTGGCGCTGGGCCACCCCGTTAGAGCTGGTCGCCACCCTCGTGGTGGCCCTCATCGCCTACGGGATCCTGCGGGGCTTCCTGGCCGGACGCAGACGATGACCCGGGTCACCCCCGATGCCACCGAGCCCGTCGCCGTCACGCCCATCGGGAGCCTGACCGAGCTCCTGGCCCTGGGCGGCGTGTCCGAGGAGTTGGAGATCCGTTCAAGGGTCGGGGTCTGTGCCCTCCACGGCGGCGGCCTTGAGCGGGTCACCGAGGTGGTCGCCCGGGAGGTCGCCGCCCGCACGGGTTCGTCCCTGTACGCCCTGGTCCAGTCGGACGGCTCCCGGCGGCACCTCCCGTCCACCCGCTTCACCTCCGGCGTCTCCGACAGGCTGGACGCCTTCCTCGACAGGGTCGACACGGTGATGTCGATCCACGGATACGGCCGCCACGACGACTTCTGGGCCGTACTCGTCGGCGGCGCCAACCGTCGGCTGGCCCACCACGTGGCCGGCCACCTCCGAGGCACGCTGCCCGAGCACTACCGGGTGGTCGACGACGTGCACGCCATGCCCCACACCCTTCGGGGGATGCACCCGGAGAACCCGGTGAACCGACCTCCGGGTGGTGGGGTACAGGTCGAGCTGCCGCCCAGTATCCGTTGGAACCGTGACCACCGGGACTGGTCCGACCACGCCGACACGCCCCGCTCCGAACACCTGGACCTCCTGATCGACGGCCTGGCGGCCGCGCTCGTGGACCCGCCGGAAGGAACCGGTCCCGTCTCCTAGGGAGCGCGACGCTCGACGGTCCAACCGTCGCCGCGCCGGCGGTACCGCAACCGGTCGTGCAGGCGATCCGGTCGACCCTGCCAGAACTCCACCGAGTCGGGGCGCACCCGGAATCCGCCCCAGTGGTCTGGGCGCTCCACGTCCCGGCCGGCCCACCGCTCGTCGGCCGCTGCAAACGCCCGCTCAAGGACCGACCGGTCGGGGACCACGGCGCTCTGGTCCGAAGCCCAGGCTCCCAACTGGCTGCCCCGCGGGCGTGTCGTCCAGTAGTCGTCGGATTCGTCGTCGGACAACCTCCGGGCGGTCCCGACCACGCGCACCTGGCGCCGCAGCTCCGTCCAGCTGAACGTGAGCGCCGCACGGCCCGTGGAATCCAACTCCACGGCCTTGTCGCTCGTGTAGTTGGTGAAGAACACGAAGCCCCGGTCGTCTATCCGCTTTAGGAGCACGTTGCGGGCCGACGGCCAGCCCTCGGCGGTGACCGTGCTGAGGATCGTGGCATTGGGCTCCCAGTAGCCGGCCGCCTCCACCTCGCCGAACCAGCGATGGAACTGGGCCACCGGGTCGGCGGCCAGGTCGGCCTCGTCGAGGCCCGCGGTCTCATAGGTCTCGCGCACCCGGCTGAGGTCCATCCGGGAAGTCAACACGTCACCACCGGGCCCGGCAAACACCTGAGGCTCGACGAGGCGCGGCCCTAGGGTGCGGGCCATGTTCCGGGTACCGCCGATCGTCAACGTCGCGCTCGGAGGAGCGGTGGGAGCCTCCCTGCGCTGGGTGGTGCTGGACGCCACCGGGGAGGCGACCTTCCCGTGGCCTGTCCTGCTGGTCAACCTGGTGGGTTGCGCCGCCCTCGGCCTGCTCATCGGACGGGACGTCCCACTGTCGACCCGGCTGCTGCTCGGAACCGGGCTGTGCGGCGGCCTCACCACCTTCTCCACGTTCTCCGTCGAGGCCGCTCAGCTGGTGCGGGCCGACGACACGGTCCTCGCCGTCGCCTACGTCCTGTGCTCGGTGGTGGGGGGCCTGGCCGCAGCGGTCATCGGACGGACGGCGGGCGCACGGATCGTAAGCGCCACGTGCTGACCGCCGGCGCCTTCATCGGGCTGGCCGGCGTGGGCGCCGCCGTCCGCTTCCTCGCCGCCGATCGCCGGCCTGGGGGCCACCGTGGAACCCTCCTGGTGAACGTGGCCGGCTCCCTCCTCCTCGGCCTGCTCGCCGGGGTATCTGCGCCGGTCACCGTGGTCGTTGGCACAGGTGGGCTCGGCGCCATGACCACCTTCTCGACGTTCGCCTCCGACACCCTGGCGCTGGCAGCCAACAGCCCGTGGCGGGCCGTCGGCCACGTAGCGACCACTGTGGTCCTGGGCCTGGCCGCAGCGACGATCGGGCTGGCGATCGGTTCCTGAACCCCGGATCCTGAACCCCGGTTCAGGAAGCTCCCGTTCAGGAAGCCCGCCCCAACAGGCCCGGCCTCCCTACGAACCCCGGGTCACCCGATGTGGGTGGCGCCCCGCATGTACCCCTGGAGGACCTCTGGCACGGCGACCGTGCCGTCGGGCTGGCGATGGGTCTCGACCACGGCCGCCCACACCCGGGGCACGGCCAGGCCGGAGCCGTTCAGCGTGTTGACCACCTGCGTGCCCCTGCCTTCTGCCGGCCGGTAACGCACGTTCGCCCGCCGGGCCTGGTAGTCGCTGAACCAGGAGACCGACGAGACCTCCAGCCACTGGTCGACACCCGGGGCGTATACCTCCAGGTCGAAGGTCCGCGCAGACGAGCCCCCCAGGTCACCGGCGCAGAGGTCCAGGACCCGGTAGGACAGGCCCAGGTCGGTGATGGCCGCCTCAGCCCGGGCCAGGATGTCGGCGTGGACCTCGGGGGACTGCTCCTCGGTGGCATAGGCGAGGAGCTCGACCTTGTCGAACTCGTGGACCCGCAGCAGGCCTCGGGTGTCACGGCCCGCCGAACCGGCCTCACGCCGGAAGCACGACGTATGAGCCATGAGCTTCATGGGCAAGTCGGCCTCGTCGAGCACCTCGTCACGACAGAACGACGTGAGCGGTACCTCGGCGGTCGGAATGGCCCACAGGTCGTCACGTTCCAGGTGGTAGGCGTCGTCCTCGAACTTGGGCAGGTGCCCGGTCGACACCATGGTCGCCGTCTTGACCAGCGTGGGTGGTCGCATCTCGCGGTAGGCGTCGGCGTTGCGGTCCAGGCCGTACTGGACGAGCGCCCTGCAGAGGGTGGCCCCCATGCCCGTGTACATCACGAACATGGAGCCGGAGAGCTTGGTCCCCCGCTCCACGTCCAGGATCCCCAACTGCTCGCCGACCTCCCAGTGGGGCACCCGTTGGTGCTCGCTGTAGGCGTCCTCGTCCCAGTGCTCGTACCGGGTGATGACATTGTCGACCTCGCCGGCACCGTCTGGACAGTCGGGTGACGGGACGTTCGGCACCCTGAGCAGGATCTCCCGGATCTCTGCGGCCAGCCCGTCGGCTTCGGCGGCCAGGGCATCCTCCCGGTCGCCGAGCGCCCGACTTCTCGCCTGGAGTTCGGCCGCCTCGTCCGCTCTGCCGTCACGGTGGAGCCCGCCCACCTCCTTCGAGATGGTGTTCACCTCGCTTCGTACCCGGTCCCGCTCCTCGGCCAGGCCACGCTGCCGGGCATCGAGCTCGACGGCCCGATCCAGGCTCGAGGTGTCCTCCCCACGACGGGCGATGGCCCCCTTGACCGCATCGGGATCGGTACGGAGCAGCCGGATGTCGATCACGGCCCCGAACCTAGCGGGACCGTCGTACCGCTACTCGACCGGTTCGGGGTCGGCGCTGCGCCGATGCAGGTCCAGGTGCCTGCCGTCGGCCGGACGCATCTTCTGGTTCTCCCGATGGTGGATCCGCGAGTACCCGATGAACTTCACCACGATGATCCCCCACAGGTAGAAGCCGCCCAGGAGCTTCATGATGAGGCCGGCTGCCTGCTGGTCGGACTGGACCGAGACCCCCCACATCTCGAAGCCGTCGTCGTAGTGCTTGTAGACGACGCCCTCTGCGAAGGTCAGCCAGGCCGCGGGGATGGTCGGGATGATCGACATCAGGAACAGGTAGATCATCTGGCCCGGCACCGAGATCCGCAGCTCGGGCAGCGGTGAGGCCACCGGCACCCACATCAGCAACGCCAGGCCGAACAGGGTCAGGTGGAGCGAGTAGTGGAAGGCCCCCGAGTCGAACGAGAGCTGCACCACGCCGCTCCAGTGGGTGAGGGCGACCAGCCCGTTGAACGCCACGCCGGCCACCACCGGATGGGCCATGCGACGGAGCACCCGCGAGCCGACGCCCCCCTCTAGCACCAGCAGGCGGACAAGCCAGGCCGGCACGGCCAGCAGGTAGAGGGGTGGCACGATGAAGGTGATCATCAGGTGCTGGACCATGTGCACGGCGTAGAGGTGCGCCTCGGCGATGTCGTGCACGGGCCAGTCGGCCGACGCCAGCAGGAGGATCGTGGCGACCACGAATGCCCTCCTCTGGAACGACGTGACCACCGGCTGGCCTACGGGCACGACCCTCGGCCCGATGACGCGGGTCGCCCACCAACCCAAGGCCAGGATCGCCAGCACCAGGAACCAGACCTCGGGGTGGGCCTGCCACCGCCACGGATCAATGGCCGCCAGCACCGGGATCACATCGCCGGACACGTGATCACCCTTGCTCCGGAGGCCGTCGCTCCGGAGGCCGACGACCGTCCGCCGCCGGACGGCGACGGGTCATGTCAGCCCTTGGTCCAGAACTCGAAGACGGTGAGGGTTATGCAGTAAACGGCTGTCGCCAGCACAAGGCCTGTCACGAAGAACTTCGTGAACATCGGGCTGTCGAACCGCAGGTGCATGAACCAGGCAGCCACGTAGAAGAACTTGAAGACCATCATCGCCAAGAGCGCGGGTATGAGGACCGCTCCGGGGATGTTGAAGAAGTAGGTCGCGACCTCCAGCGCGGTCACGACGCCCAGGATGATCGCCACCCGGATGTACCTGGCGTCCGTCGGGTGGTCGTGTCCGGCGTCGTGTTCGGTGTCGTGGGTGGCGACGTTCTCGGTGGCGGTGCTCATGGGGTCGGCTCCCGGATCAGCTGGTGGGCGATGGCACCAGGTAGATGACGGTGAAGATGAAGATCCACACCACGTCGACGAAGTGCCAGTACAGGCCGACGATCTCGACCGTCTCCGAACGCTCCCTCGTGAGGGTTCCCCGGAATGACGAGATGAGCAGCGACACCAGCATCACGATGCCGAGGCTCACGTGCACGCCGTGGAAGCCGGTCAGCGTGAAGAAGGCCGAGGAGAACGGGCTGGTCGTGTAGCCGAGGCCCTCCCTGACGAAGGTGGTGAACTCGTAGACCTGGCCGCCGATGAACAGGGAACCGAGCAGCGCCGTGGCCAGGAGCCAGACCCGGTTGTTCCGTATGTCGCCACGCTGCAGCGCTGACAGCGCCAGCACCATGGTCAGCGAGCTCATGAGCAGCACAAACGAACTGACCGACGTGAACGGGATGTCGAAGATGTCACCGGGCGCCGGACCCTCGGCGAAGCGGCTGCGGTAGATCAGGTAGGTCGAGATCAGGCCGCCGAAGAGCATGCATTCCGATCCCAGGAACACCCACATGAGCAACTTGTTGTTGGACAGGCCGGTGCCCGTCCCGTGGCCGTGGTCCACGGCAGTGGCTTCAGCCAACGGGGGCCTCCTCAGCGGTCTCCAGGGCGGTGTCGGACGCGCCCTCGGATGGGACGTCCTCGCCGGGATCCGAACCGGACGGGTCGTCGTGATGACCCTGGGGTCCGTCCGGATCGTCGGTCGGTTCAAAGATCCAGCCGTAGATTGCCATCAGCATCAGCACGGCTCCCGGCACGCAGAGCCACAGCGTGTACATGAGCCCGAAGCCGATGAACGGAAATCCTGCCGCCAGGATTATCGGCCAGTAGGACGGTGAGGGCAGGTGGACGTCGGTCGCCGAACCGTCCTGGCAGACCTCCTCGGCCGACGCCACGCGGACCACCCGACCGTCCTCGTCCTCGCCGTACTTGCGGTGCCAGAACTCGTCCAGCGATTCGACCTGGATGAGCTCGTCGAAGTTGTGGACCGGCGTCGGGTTCGGCGTGAACCACTCCAGGCTGCGGGCATCCCACGGGTCGGGACCGACCGGTGGCTCGTGCCTGGCCCGGCGGGCCGAGGCGACGACGTTGATGACGAACATCAGGACGCCCGCGGTGATGATGAACGCGCCGATCGAGGCGAACATGTTCCAGAACTCGAAGCCGAACCCTGGGCTGTAGGAGTCGATCCGGCGGGACATCCCCTGCAGGCCCAGGATGTGCATCGGGCCGAAGGTCATGTTGAAGCCGATGAGCATCAGCCAGAAGTTCCACTTGCCCAACTTCTCGCCCAGCAGGTGGCCGAACGCCTTCGGCCACCAGAAGTAGAAGCCGGCGAAGATGCCGAGGAGGGAACCACCGAAGATCACGTAGTGGAAGTGGGCGACGATGTAGTAGGTGTCCGTCTGCTGGGTGTCGGCCGGAGCCAGCGAGTGGGTAACGCCCGACAGACCACCGACGGTGAACATTGAGACCACTCCCGTGGCAAACAGCATCGCCGTGGTGAACCTGATCCTGCCACCCCACATGGTGGCCAGCCAGTTCAGGATCTTCACCCCGGTGGGTACGGCGATGAACATCGTCGAGACCGAGAAGGCCGCTACCGAGATCGGTCCGATCCCGGACACGAACATGTGGTGGGCCCACACGCCCCAGCCCATGAAGCCGATGGCGATGCCCGAAAAGACCATGAACGGGTAGCCGAAGAGGGGCTTGCGGGAAAACGTCGGGATGACCTCGCTGACGATGCCGAAGCTCGGCAGGATCAGGATGTACACCTCAGGGTGGCCGAAGATCCAGAAGAGGTGCTGCCACAGGAGAGGATCGGCGCCCATCTCCGGATTGAAGAAGTTGGCCCCGAAGTTGCGGTCGAACATGAGCAGGAACAGCGCCACCGTGATGACCGGCACGGCGAACAGCAGCAGGAACTGGACGACCAGGATCATCCAGGTCAGCACCGGCATCTTGAACAGCGTCATGCCGGGTGCCCGCATGTTGAGCACGGTCACGATCAGGTTCATGGCCGAGACCAGCGACGCGATTCCCATGATCTGGAGCCCGATGGCGTAGTAGTCCATACCGTGGCCGGGGGAAAAGATCACCCCGGTGTTGGGCGCGTAGGCGAACCAGCCGCCGTCGGGGGCGTCGCCCAGGAGCCACGCCATGTTCAAAAACAGGCCGCCGGCCAGGAAGACCCAGAACGAGAGCGCGTTCAGGCGGGGGAACGCCACGTCGCGGGCACCGATCTGCAAGGGCAGGAGGTAGTTAGCGAACGCCGCTGCCAACGGCATGATCACCATGAAGACCATGGTCAGGCCGTGCATGGTGAACACCCGGTTGTAGGTGTCCGCACCCAGCACCGTGCCGTTGGGCGTAGCCAGCTGCAGTCGGATCAGCAGGGCCTCCAGGCCGCCGATTCCGAAGAACACCATGGCCGTAGCGCCGTAGAGGATGCCAATCTTCTTGTGGTCGATCGTGGTGATCCAGTCACGCCACCCGGTGTTGCCCTTAGGCCGGGTATAGACACCGAGCGGCCGGGCGGGCGCCTCGAGTTCCTTCGTATAGCTCATCACTCGACCTCCGTCGCGGCGATGACGCCCATGTCGGGCCTCGCCCCCAGGGTCTGGAGGTAGGCGACCACGTCATCTATCTGGCCCTCGCTGAGCCCCATGGCAGGCATGCCCCGGCGGCCCTCGGCGTAGGCGGGCTTCTCGGCCGGCGCGTTGCGCAGCCAGGCCTCCAGCTGGGTCCGGTTCAGCGACCCGTCCGGCTCGTACAGGTCGAAGATGCCGCCGGCGAAGGTAGTGCGGCTCATCAAGTGGGTCAGGTTGGGCGCCGCATTGGCCACCAGGTCAGCGCCCACCTCAGTCGCCTTGGTGTAGACGCCGTTGACCGCGTGGCACCGGGCGCACTGGCCCTCGAACACCGCCATGCCCCGCAGCGCCGCGGCATCCGTCGGCTCGACGCCCGGCTGCATCTGCTCATCGACCCAGACCTGGAAGTCCGCCGGGGTCATCGCCACGGTCTGCATGCGCATCCGGGCGTGGCTGAGGCCGCAGAACTCCGTGCACTGGCCGAAGTAGAAGCCGGGCACGTCGGCCTCGATCTTCCAGGGGGAGACCCGGCGGGGTACGGCGTCGCGCTTGCCGTTCAGCGCCGGGATCCAGAAGCTGTGGATCACGTCCCGGCTGGTGATCGACAGGCCTATCTCAGAACCGGTGGGAATCACCATCTGGTTGGCGGTGACGATGTCGGCCGGCGGGAGGTGGCGGGGATCGCTGAGGTCCACGCCGTCCAGGCCGTCGAAGTAGTAGCGGAACTCCCACCACCACTGCTGCCCGACGACCACGATCTCCGGGTCCCAGGATGTCTGCTCGCCGTCGACGAGGAGCACGATGTCCCGACGGTCCTCGCTGTTCAGGTCGAAGTGGCTGACCAGCGCGAAGACCGCGATGACCGCCATGATCACCGCCGGACCGATGGTCCAGGCGATCTCGACCCGGAAGTTGCCGTGGAGCTGGTGTGGGAACTCCTCGGTGCTGTGGTCGTCACGGAACTTCCACCAGATGACCGCGGTGGCGCCGAAGATGAGGACGAAAACAATGCCGGCAACCAGGAAGATCGGATCAGACAGCGAGTCGATCGACCGGGAGATCGGGCCCTGCGGTTCGAGGGTGTCGAGCGGGGCATCGGACGCGCAACCGTTCAGCGTCAGCAGGACACCACCGGCGAGGGCGGTCAGGCGCACCATTCTCAGAAGCTTCGGGATCAATGGTCCGTCTCCACCTGGGCGTCGTCGTGCTGGGCGCCACCACCCTGCTGGTGGAACTCCCGTTCTCCGTTCACGGCGGCCAGGATGCCAGCCAGCAGAACCGCCACACATCCGACGAACAGGATGCTCCGCACGGTCCTGCGGGGCATCTCCGGCTGCTTGCTGACCAACATGGCGCCGCCGAACACGAGCACGCCGGCCACGGTGGCCACCAGGACGGCACCGTTGACCGAGGAGGCCAGCAGAACCCGGGACACGGCGAGCACCAGCACGCCGATGCCCACGATCCCCAGAACGGGGATCTCTATGGGTCGCATCAGGTTCTCGCGGGCGGTGGCGTTGGCAGCCGCGTCGCCTGAGACCTTCTCGGACCAGTTGGTCATCGTCCACTCCACGCCGACGGCCGCGAGGATGCACAGCCCGATGACGAAGATGGCCGGATGGACGACCAGGCCGACGGCCACCGCACCGATGCCGAGGGCGCCGAAGACCGGCCAGAGTGAGTTGCCGACGACCGCCTGGGCCTCCGGTGCCTCGTCGAGGCCCAGCACCTCGGCCTGTGCTTCGGCGTCGGCGTCACGGAAGGCGGCAGCGACCAGGCCGATCATGGCCAGACCGGCTGCCGCCGTCACGAGGATGACGTACGAGACGTGGTTTCCGACCCCGCCCTTCCATCCCATCGAGATCGGCCCGGTCTCGGTGCCCCCCGAGGTGTACCCGGCGAACACAGCAGCCAGCACCGCTCCCATGAAGAGGCCGAACCAGAGCTTGAATCCCGTTGTGAGCATGCCGATCCCCCGCCCTACTTGGCGATGTAGATGCCGATCCAGATCACGGCATAGATGGCGGTCACGGCATACCAGTAGAGGGCGGCCGCCGAGACGAGGTCACGGTGTCGGCTGGTGTCCTGGCCGCCCAGCGCCCGCAGGAGCAGGAGCCCCAACCAGAGCACGCCGACGACGACCATCACCAGATGCGAGCCGACGATGACGAACATGAGCGTCGTCGCCTGGCTGGTGTCGATGGGCAGGCCGATGTCGGAGATGTAGAAGGCCGTCTGGTTGACCATGGCGATGCCCATGGCCGCAGTCAGCGCCATGGCCAGGTAGGCGTGGACCCGGTCGTCGTTCAGGACCGCGTGCACCGCCCAGCCCATGGTGACGGCCGAGAAGGCCATGGTCGCCATGTTCATGCCGCCGGGCGCCAACTCAATGGCCCCCTCGGGAAACCACCGGGTGCCCCAGGCCATGGCGTCGGCCCGAATAGAGAAGTAGAGGGCGAATAAGCCACCGAAGTAGGCCAGCACGGCGCCCGTTCCGAACGCCGAGGCGACAACAAGCGACCGCGGACGGGTGGGGGTGGTCGGGACCACACTGGCCATCAGGCGACCTCGGCTTCCGTGTCGGCCATCAGGTGCCTGACACCCGCGAACATCCAGATGAGGCCAGCGGCGAGGAACGCAGCGGCGCCCAGCAGGGCGACGGCGTTCAGGGCACCCACCCCCGACCCCGGATAGCCGGCGGTAGCCAGGTCGACGCCGGTGAAGTCGGCCTGACCACCGAAGCCGCTGATCGCATCGGCCGCCCCTATCAGGGCCACCCCCAGGGTGGCGGCCAGGCCACCCAGCAGGATCAGGCCGGGTGATCCGGGGCTACCAAGGAGATCCTCACCCCAGTGGTTGAGGCCGGCCACCATGCCAATGATGGCCGCACCGACGATGAGGGTGAACTGGGCGCCGGTCACCGACGTGCCCAGCAGGTCCCAGGGCGCCACGACCCGGAGGGCACCTAGCACGGTGCCCGCCACGACCAGCAGGACTGCCAGCAGCAACAGCACGACCGGCGCAGGCGGCTTCGAGCCGAGGTTTGATCCACCGCGCCTCAACAAGTCGGCCACGCCGCCCAGGATCGCCAGCGCGATGGGGATGATGGCGAAGGCATCCAGGACGTAGATGGCCTCCTCCATGATCGGGGTTCCCGGCGTGTCGAAGAACGACTGGGCGTAAGCACCGAAGGAAAGGAATCCGAATGCCGCCGTAGCGACGAGCAGTACACCGCGGTTGGCAGTCTCGGTTCCGGTGGCCGACGAGATGACGTCAAGCGCAATGCCCAGGACGGGCAGGGCCAGGACGTAGATGGCGGGATGGGTGAACATCCAGGAGAGTTGCTCCCAGATGGCGTCCTCGGCACCGAACCTGACGGCCGGTCGACCCCGAAGGTCGACGTAGGCCAGCACGACGTTGGCGGCCAGCACCGGGAGCATGCCCAGCCAGACGGTGCCGGCGACCAGCGTGGTCCAGCTGAGGAAGGGAAGGTCACCGAGCCCGATGCCCGCAGCGCGCCCGGAGAGGATCGTGGAGAGGATGCACATGGTGGCCACCAGCAGGCCACCGATGACCAGGAGGAGGCCCATGAGCGTGAGTGCGGTCGCCTGGCGCTGACCACCGCCGCCCGGAGTTCCCAGGCCACCATCGACCAGGAAGCCGACCACCGTCATGCCGGCACCGATCAGCCACGTCCAGCAGGAGAGGGCGGCAGCCCTGGGGAACAGCAGCGTGTTGGCCCCACACTGGCGGGGCACGATCGTCGTTCCCAGGGCGATGAGAACCGGTAGCACCCCGAGCAGGACCAGGGCCACACGGTGGACCGACCAGAACTGGAATACCTCGTCCGCACTACCGAAGACGCCTGCACCATCGAGGTCGAGTCGCTCGAGGCTCACGAGCAACCCGGCAACCAGGCCGACCAGCACGGCGGTCATGCCACCCATGCCCCACACCTTCGCGAGGGTCACAGGGTCGGTGGAGGTGATCGCCTCCTCGAGTGCGGTGCTGCTCGCGTCGGTGTCGGTCGTCGTCATCGAAACTTCTTCGCTCGGCGGGCCCGGACTGCACCCTCGTCCCTCGATCCGAGCGGGCTCGGACCACAGAATGTTAGGCGTGCCCACGCCGAATCGGACGCTGACATGCCAGCGAGAACCTAGTCCGCTCGGACGTCGGCGATCTGTCCCGGCGGGCGACGGTGGCGTTCAGACCAGGACGTCCACGATCATCGCGGCGAAGAGGAGGGTCACGTAGGTGATGGAGTAGGAGAAGAGCCGCATGGCGGAGCGTTCCGTCGGGTCCCGTTGGACCGCCAGGGCCAACACCCCGAACAGCGCACCCAGGATCAGGGCAGCAGCTACGTACACCGCTCCCATGTCCGCCACCGGTGCAAACACCAGGGTGGTGCCGACCAGCATGACCGTGTAGAGGGTGATCTTGCGGGCCGTCGCGGCGAGGGTGGCAACCGCCGGCAACATCGGTACCGAGGCCGCCGAATAGTCCTCCCGGTACCTGATGGCCAGCGCCCAGAAGTGCGGCGGGGTCCAGAAGAAGATGACGAGGAACAGGACGACCGGTGCCCAGCCGAGGGAGTTGGTGACGGCGGACCAGCCGACCAGCACCGGAACGGCCCCGGCCGCGCCGCCGATGACGATGTTCTGCGTCGTGGTCCGCTTCAGCCAGAGCGTGTAGACGAACACGTAGAAGAACGTCGCCGATACCGCCAGCAGGGCGCTCAGGAGGTTGACGGTGGTGAACAGCCAGACGAACGCGACCACCTCGATGCCCACGGCGAAGGTCAGCGCAGCCTGGGGCGACATCACCCCTTGCACCAACGGGCGGTGCATCGTGCGCTCCATGAGGCCGTCGATGTCGCGGTCGATCACCATATTCATGGCGTTGGCCCCGCCGGCGGCCAGGGTGCCGCCCACCACGGTGGCCACCATCAGCCAGACCGACGGCACCGAGCGTTCGGCCACGAACATCGTGGGCACGGTGGTGACAAGGAGCAGCTCGATGATGCGGGGCTTGGTGAGCGCCACGTAGCCGGCAACCCGCTCGCGCCGGCTAAACGTGCTCTGGCCGGTCGGGGGGGCGGACACGTGGAGAAGGCTAGGAGGTCGTCAAGCCGACCGGTCGGTACGACAGGCTTATCAGCCGACCAGCCAGTCGGACGGGCCGGGTCCATCGGGAAACAGGCGTTCCTGGAACCGGCGCATTCCGCTCAACCAGCGATCCACGTCATCTCCCTTGCGGCGCACGTACTCGGCCACGTCCGGGTGCGGGAGTATGTGGAACCGTTCGTCGGCCAGCCCGACGACGACGTCGTCGGCCAACTCTGCTGCGGTGAGCACGCCGTCCACCGCTGCGGCGTTCGCCGAACCGTCGGCCGGAAGCATCCCGGCTGTAGGGCTGTTGGCCTTGATGTTCGTCTCGACCGCCTGCGGGCACAGTACCGACACGCCGATGCCCAGGTGTCCGTACGTGATGCTGACCCATTCGGCGAGTGAGATGGCCGCGTTCTTGGTGACCGAATAGTGGAGCGACCCGATCTGGGTGAGCAGGCCGGCCGCCGACGAGGTGTTCAGGAGGTAGCCGCCACCGGCCGCCACCATGTGCGGGATCGCGTGACGAGCGGCGTAGAGGTGGGCCATCACGTGGACGTCGAACATGCGCCTCAGCTCGTCATCGGGAGCCTCCAGCCCACCAACCGTCACGTACCCGGCGTTCGACACCATCAGGTCGATCCCTCCGTGTGCGGCCACCGTGCCGTCGACAAGGGCCTTCACCGCCGCCTCGTCGGTCACGTCGCAGGCAACCGGAGTGCCACCCACCCGTCCGGCCACCTCCGCCACTCCTTCGGTGTCGCGGTCGGCCGCCACCACTGCACGGGCGCCCTCGGCTGCGAACCGCTCGACCAGCGCCTCGCCAATCCCGCTCGCCGCGCCCGTGACGACCACGACCCTGTCCCTGATCTCCATGGGTGCGGATCCTACGGAGCGACGGTGGCCGGGTCCCGATCGGGCAGATGGGCGTCGACGACCCTGGACGGCATCGAGGCCCACGACCTCTACGGCCCTACGGGGCATCGACGCTCATAGCCTCGGCAGGGTGCCCGCACAGTCCTTCCGGCTCACGCCCGACGCCTACCGCCGGATCTGTGGCATCGCCCTGACCCTGCTGGCCGTCATCGTCGTGACCGGCGCGGCGGTCCGCCTCACCGGCTCCGGCCTGGGTTGCTCCGACTGGCCCACATGCGCGGAGGACCGCTTCGTTCCCGAGGCCGAGTTCCACGGCTGGGTGGAGTTCGGCAACCGCCTCCTCACCGGCCTGGTGTCGGTAACGGTCGTCCTCGCCGTCCTGGGCTCGATGGCCCGCAGCCCACGACGGCCCGACCTGGAGCGCTGGTCCTGGGGCCTCGTTGCCGGCGTCGTCGGTCAGGTCCTTCTCGGGGGGATCGTGGTCCTCAGCCACCTGGACCCCTGGCTGGTGCTCGGCCACTTCGGCCTGTCGATGGTGCTGGTCGCGAACGCCGTCGTGCTCCACCATCGGGCCGGTGACCACGACCGGAGGGACGACCCGGCGTCGGCCGGGGTGCGTTGGCTCACGACGCTGCTGGTCGGCCTGGCCACGGTGGTGCTGGCAACTGGCACCCTGGTAACCGGGGCCGGTCCGCACGCCGGGAGCAGCGACGAACCCATTGCCCGGCTCCCGATCGTCGTGAGGGAGGCCGCCCGGGTCCACGGGTCGACGGTTGTGCTCCTCCTGTTCCTCGTGGGCGTCCTGGTCGTGGCGATCTACCGGGACGCACCCCGGCTACGGCCGACGGCGCGCCTCCTGGCGGCGGTGGTGGCCGCACAGGCGACCATCGGATGGACCCAGTACTTCACCGGCGTACCGGTGCTGCTGGTCGGCCTCCACGTGGCCGGCGCCACCGCGCTCTGGATGGTTGTGGTGAAGGTGCGCCTGGCAGCCACCGGCGACCAGGAGGCGGACGTGACCACCCCCCGCACGCCGGTAGGTACAGCACCATGAGCCCTGCTCCCGTGCCACTAGGGGTCGAGGACACAGACCTCGAGGACGGTGAGGTCGTGGATGCCGACCGTCCCTGGATCGTCCTGGTCTGGAACGACCCGATCAACCTGATGTCGTACGTCTCCCACGTGTTCCAGAAACTGTTCGGCTACTCAAAGGCGAAGGCCGACCGGCTCATGCTCGACGTCCACGAGAAGGGGAGGGCCGTGGTGTCAAACGGGGCCCGGGAGAAGGCCGAGATGGACGTCTTCCGGCTCCACGAGCACGGGCTCTGGGCCACCATGCAGCGGGACGACTGAGGCACCGTCCGATGATCCTGAGACGGCGACGGCCACATGCGTTCGAACGGGACGGCGATCGCACGGCGATCCGACTGGGCGACGACGAGCGGTCCATGCTCGTGGACCTGGCCGGACAGTTCCGCGCCGTGGTGGTGGACGACGCCGATCCCGACCTCAGGCGCCTCTACCCGACCGCCTATCCCGACGACCCGGAGCGCGACGCCGACTATTCGGGGCTGGTCCACGACGACCTGGTCCGTACCCGGATCGCCGCCGCCGACACGGTCATGGCCACCGCCGGGGCGGTGTCCCTGGACGCCGACCAGCTGGCGGCCTGGATGCAGGTACTGAACGGGCTCCGGCTCCTGCTGGGCACCCGGCTGAACCTCTCCGAGGCGGACGAGTTCGACCCGGACGCGGATGACGCCCCGACCCGGGCACTGCTCTCCTGGCTCGGGTTCCTCCTCGAGGAGGCTGTGGTGGCCGCGTCGACCGACCTCGGCTGCGCGTGATGCCGCCTCGGCGGGTGGGGCGCTGCCGCCCAACCCGTGACGCGTCATCGGGGGCCGCTGCTATCGTGGCCCCGCTCTCAGCGAGGTCCGGCCCCCATCGTCCAGCGGCCTAGGACGCCGGCCTTTCACGCCGGTAACACGGGTTCGAATCCCGTTGGGGGTACGAAGGATGGAACGACTCCGGACGTTCCACTCTGGTCCTGTGGTGCAGTTTGGAGTGCACGCCGGCCTGTCAAGCCGGAGGTCGCGGGTTCAAATCCCGTCAGGACCGCCAATCTCACCGGCTCTTTGGAGCAGGTGAGACGCGGTCGGGTAGCTCAGTTGGAAGAGCACTCGCCTGAAAAGCGAGGGGTCCCCGGATCGACGCCGGGCCCGACCACCGCAGAAGGCCCGCCCACAGGGCGGGCCTTCCGTCGTCCGGAGCCACCTGAACCCGGGAGGGCACACGGCAGCGTCTACGTTCGGTGACCATGCCAGACGCTGAGACCACCGACCCGCGGGTCCTGGTCACGACCGCAAACCTCCGCGACCTGGGTGGCCTGACGACCACAGGCGGACGACGGGTCCGTAGCGGGCTCCTCTTCCGGAGCGGGTACCTGTACGACCTGGCCGGACCGGACCGGATGGCGGTGGATTCGCTCGGACTCCGGACCATCATCGACCTGCGCCGTCCGACCGAGGTCGCCGACCGACCACACCCGGCCATGGCCGGCGTCGACATCATCCAGGTGTCGGTGTCCAGCGACGACAACGAGTTCGCAGTGCTCGCCAACGCGATGCTGGATCCGGACGCCGAACCAATCGGACCGGATCGCATCGCCGCCTACTTCCGGGGCAACGTGACCGACCGACTGGACCGCTACCGGCCGGTCTTCGCTGTGGCCACCGACCCCGATCGCCTCCCGCTGCTCTTCAACTGCACAGCCGGCAAGGACCGGACCGGGTTCGTGGCGGGCGTCCTCCTCCGACTCCTAGGCGTCGACGAACGGACGGCCCTCGACGACTACCTGTTGTCGAATGTCGTGCGCCGTGACTGGATCGCCGAACGGGAGGCTGAACACAGGAACCTCATCGCCGAACGTCTAGGAGTCCGGCCAGACGAGGTTCCCGAGGCCCGCCTCGAGGCTTCCCGTTCGCTCCTGAAATGCGACGCGCGCTTTCTGAAGGCCGCTTTCGATGCGGTCCACGACGGCTGGGGATCCTGGGAGGCGTTCCGCCGGGACGGGCTGGGTTTGGACGAGGACCGCTTCGCCACCTACCGGGATGCCCTCCTGGACTGACGCCTGGACCATGCAGGTCACCGGACCCGGGTCACGGTCGGGCACCGGGGAGGGGTACAGCCGTGCTCTTCAACGGTGCAGCGGCCCCGTTGGCAACCCGGCCCGTCCTGTCGCATGATCTTGGCCAGCCAGTGTGCACGACCCGGCCCCGAGGGGGCGATGGAGAGGGTGGAACCATGCAGAAGCATGAGCAGATCTACGTCGGCGGCAAGTGGGTCGCATCTGACGGCGACGACAGCATCGACGTCGTCAACCCGTCCAACGAGGAGGTCATCGGCTCGGTGCCCGCAGGCACGGCGGTCGACGTCGACAGCGCGGTTGCCGCGGCCCGCGACGCGTTCGACGGTTGGGCGGCCACGCCGCTGGAGGACCGCCTCGGCCTGATCGAGGGGCTGGCCGGCCAACTGGGCGCCCGCATGGAGGAGATCGGCACGCTCATCTCAGACGAGGTCGGGATGCCCCGTGGCATGTCCACGATGATCCAGGCCGGGATGCCGGCAGCGACCACTGGTGGCGTACCGGCGACGGCCCGGGAGTTCGCCTTCGAGGAGACGATCAACCGGACGCTGGTCACCCGTGAGCCGGTGGGCGTGGTGGGGTGCATCACCCCGTGGAACTATCCACTGCACCAGGTGATGGCGAAGATCGCACCGGCCATGGCCGTGGGCTGCACCGTGGTCCTCAAACCCAGCGAGGTGGCGCCGCTGAGCGCTTTCCTGCTGGCCGAGATCATCGACGGCCTGGGCTTCCCGCCCGGCGTCTTCAACCTCGTGTCCGGAGTCGGCCCGGTGGTCGGAGAGGCCATCGCGGCGCATCCGGATGTCGACATGGTGTCGTTCACCGGCTCGACGAGGGCCGGCACCCGGGTCGCCGAGGTGGCTGCCACCAACGTCACCCGGGTCCACCAGGAGCTGGGCGGCAAGTCGGCCAACATCATCCTCGACGACGCCGACCTGTCGGCTGCCATTCCCGCCGCGGTGGGTGCGTGCTACCTCAACTCCGGACAGACCTGCTCGGCTCTGACCCGCCTGCTGGTCCCGGCCGACAAGATGGACGAGGTGGCAGCCATCGCCGGCGAGACCGCGGCCGGCTACACGGTCGGTCCGGCCGACGACGACGGCAGCCGCCTCGGCCCCCTGGTGTCGCAGGTCCAGTGGGACCGGGTCCAGGGCTTCATCCAGGCCGGCATCGACGAGGGCGCCACCCTGGTCACCGGCGGCACTGGCAAGCCGGACGGTCTGGACACCGGCTACTACGTCAAGCCCACGGTGTTCGCCGACGTCTCGAACTCGATGACCATCGCCCGCGAGGAGATCTTCGGGCCGGTCCTCTCGATCATCGGCTACGCCGACGTCGACGACGCGGTCGCCATCGCCAACGACACCGAGTACGGGCTGGCCGGAGGGGTGTGGGGCACCGACCCCGACAAGGCCCTGGAGGTCGCCAAGCGGCTCCGGACCGGCCTGGTCGACATGAACGGCGCCTTCCTGAACACCGATGCCCCGTTCGGCGGCTACAAGAAGTCCGGCAACGGACGTGAGCTGGGCCGCTACGGGCTGGCTGAGTTCGTGGAGTCGAAGTCGATCAACCTGCCCATGGGCTGACCCGTGGACATGACCCACCCAAAGCCGGTCGGACGACGGTATCCCCGGGTTCTCACGCGACCGGCGGGTTTCGGTACGGTCGACACAGCGGGCCGCCATACGGTGGGACCTGACGGTTCGCGGGCCCGGAAGCCCGTTAGAAGGACGAGGGGGACACGATGAGGATCAGGGTCGACGCTGAGAAGTGCGAGGGCCACAGCCGCTGCTATTCGCTGGCTCCCGAGCTGGTCGACGTCGACGACCTGGGCAACGCCTTCGAGCTGGACGCCGGGGAGGTACCGGCCGGGCTTGAGGACAAGGCCCGGCTGATCGTCGACAACTGCCCAGAGTTCGCCATCATGATCGAGGAGGGCTGACGAGATGACCGACACCGCCGACACCTCAACCGACCCGGTGGCCGACTCCATCCCCGAGCGTTGCCCGGTGACCGATCTGGCCACCGACTACGACATGTTCGACCCCGATTACCTCCGGGACCCGTACTCGGCATGGGCCGAGCTGCGCGACACCTGCCCGATAGCCCACACTGAGCGCTACGGCGGGTCCTGGCTGCCCACCAGGTACGACGACCTCCAGGCCATGGCCAAGATGGTCCCGGTCCTGTCGTCCAAGTCGCCCATCGTGATCGATATGCCTGAGGCGCTCGTCAAGGAGGACGCCACCGGCTACAACGCGGCTTCCCCCATCAGCGCCGACCCGCCCGAGCAGAGCTGGACCCGTCGCGCCCTGCTCCCCCACTTCACCCCCAAGGGCATCGCGGCTGACCGGGAGTACACCGAACGGCTCTGCCACGAGTTGATAGATGGCTTCATCGACGAGGGAAGGTGCGACGCAGCGGTCGACTACGCCCAGCAGATCCCGCCGCGGGTGATCGCCAAGAAGCTGGGCGTCGACGACGGGATGGTCGACGAGTTCATCGAGTGGGTGCGCGGCGTCCTGGAGCTCGGCCTTCAGCAGCCCGAGCTGCGGGCCAAGTACCGCGACATCATCCGGACCTTCTTCGCCGCCGAGGTGGCGGACCGTCGGGCCAACCCGAAGGACGACCTCATCACCGCCCTCTGCCAGACCGAGCACGAGGGCGAACTGCTTCCCGACGAGGTCGTTGTCGGCATGTGCAACCTGCAGCTGGTGGCCGGGATCGACACCACCTGGTCGTCCATCGGCTCGGCCCTGTGGCACTTCGCCGGCCACGAGGACGACCGGAGGCGCATGGTCGCCGAACCCGGCCTGTGGGACACCGCCATCGAGGAACTACTGCGCTTCTACGCCCCGGTCACTATGGCCCGCAACGCAGCAGAGGACGTCGAGTACGGCGGGGTCGAGTTCAAGAAGGGCGACAAGATCCTCATGAACTTCCCGGGAGCCAACCACGACCCCGACCACTTCGAGAACGCACACGAGGTGCAACTCGACCGCCAGCGCAACCGACACGTCGCCTTCGGCATCGGCATCCACCGGTGCGCCGGGTCGAACCTGGCCCGCATGGAGATGGAGGTGGCGCTCAAGTCGTGGTTCGAGCGCATCGGCGAGTTCACGCTGTCCGACCCGGACGCTGTGACGTGGGCCGGCGGCCAGGTCCGCGGGCCACGCATCCTGCCCGTCACCTTCGGCTGAACCAGACGCTGACCCACCGCTGCGGGCAGGCCGCTACTGGTTGACCGCCTCGGCGTGGAGCATCCCGGCCGCCACGGCGGCCCGAGTGGCCTCGTCCACCTCGTCCAGCAACTCGATGGTGACCCCGTGGATGGTCGCCGTGCACTCGAACCCGTGGGGGTACGGCCCTACCGGTGACCCGGTGTCCACGCCGACGTCGAACGTCTCGCCACCCCCCGAGAACACCACGGGAACCGTGCGCTCCAGGCGCCCGGAGCCGACGACCACGCCGTCCACGGCAAGGGTGGCGGTGCCACCGGCACCGAAGCCCCCGTCATGGTCGAAGAGCAACCGGACCTCGTGGCGCCCGGGATCCAGGACCGAATCTCCGACCACCGTGGTGCGCTCGTGGCCGTAGAGGTTGTAGTGCCAGGTTGGAACGCCGTCGTCCAGGTAGATCGACCAACCGTTGAAGCTGCCTCCCTGGCAGACGACGACGCCCTCGGCTCCGCCTTCGGGCACCTCCAGGTCGGCCCAGATCAGGTACGACCGGTTCTTGAGGTTCAGCACCGACCGCTCTGGCATGCGCACGTGGGCCGTCGTGTAGGTCATCCGGGTCAACCCGGACAGCGGGCTGGGTGCCCGGGCCTCCGGCGAAATGTTCATGGCGGCATCGCGCAGCGGGTACACGCCGTTGCGCAGGCATTCGGAGTCGAACAGGTCCTGCATCTCGGCCAGCAGCTCGGGCCGGTCGGCGGCGAGGTCCCGACCCTGGGAGAAGTCCTCCCTGATGTCGTACAGCTCCCACTGTTCCTGCGGGCCGTCGAACGGTGCAGAGCCGAAGCGCACCCACGGCACCCTCCCGTGGAAGCAGGAGGCCATGAAGCCGTCGTGGTAGATGCCCCGGTTGCCCATCATCTCGAAGTACTGGGTTCGACGGGCGCTGGCCGCCTCAGGATCGCCGAACGTGTAGCCCATCGACGTGCCCTCGATCGGCATCTGTCGGATGCCGTTCACCGACGTCGGCGCCTCGATGCCGGCCGCCTCCAGGATGGTCGGTGCCAGGTCGATGACGTGGTGGAACTGGGTGCGCAGGCCGCCGCCGTCGGTGATCCGCCGAGGCCAGGAGATGGCCAGGCCGTTGCGGGTGCCGCCGAAGTGGGAGGCGACCTGCTTCATCCACTGGAAGGGTGCGTCCAGGGCCCATGCCCAGCCGACGTTGTAGTGGCATTCACTCCGGGCGGTTCCGAGGTCGTCGATGTGCTCGAGCAGGAATTCCGGATCCTCCTCGGCACCGTTCTGGAGGGCCGGCAACGACCACGTGCCGTGGATGCGCCCCTCGGCCGAGGCTCCGTTGTCCCCGGTGATGTAGACGAAGAGCGTGTCGTCCCATTCGCCCATCGCCTCGATGGCCTCGATGAGTCGGGCGACCTGGGCGTCGGTGTGGGCGAGGAATGCGGCAAATACCTCCATGAGGCGGCGGGCCACCGGCTTGAACCGGTCCGGGTACTCGTCCCATGACGGGATCACGTCGGGTCGCGGCGTGTTGACCGTGTCGGACGGGATCACCCCCAGGTCCAGTTGCTGCTCGAAGATGTCCTTCCTCAGGTCGTCCCAGCCCTCGTCGAAGAACCCCTTGAAGCGGTCCAGCCAGGCATCGGGCACGTGCAGCGGCGTATGGACGGCGCCGGGGGCGAAGTAGCAGAGGAAGGGCCTGTCCGGTCGGTGCGCCTTGACCCGCTGCATCCAGTCGATTGCCCGGTCGGCGATGTCCTCTGTGAGGTGGTAGTCGCCGCGCCCGAGGTAGGGGGCTATGGGGGTGGTCTGGTCGTACAGGTCGGGCTCGAACTGGGAGGTCTCGGCCCCCGGGAACCCGTAGAAGCGGTCGAATCCCAGCCCGGTGGGCCACCGGTCGAATGGCCCCGCCGGACCCATCTCCCACTGCGGCGTGAGGTGGCCCTTGCCGAACATGCCGGTGGCGTAGCCGTTCTGTCGGAGGACCTCGGCGATGGTGGCCGCCTCACGGGGGATGACCGTGTCGTAGGCCGGGAAGCTGTTGGCCGCCTCGGTGATCCTTCCCATGTGCACCGTGTGGTGGTTGCGGCCGGTCAGAAGCGACGCACGCGTCGGCGCGCAGATCGCGGTCGTGTGGAACTGGTTGAACCGCAGCCCATCTGTGGCGACCCGCTCCAGGGCCGGCGCCGGAACCGGCCCACCGAACGTGGAGAACGAGCCGAAGCCCACGTCGTCGAGCAGCACGATCACCACGTTTGGGGCGCCTTCCGGGGCTCCGTCAAGAACCATCCGGGCCGGCTCGCAATCGTCGGTGAGCCGGCTGGTGGTGCCGGCGTACGGCTGCGTGGGGCGGGGGATGGCTATCCCGGTCGGGTCGTCCATCCGGATCAAGGGCCCTTCTGGATCGATCGCTGCTCGCCGGGTCCGGACGCCTCCGACTGCGACCCACCCGGTGTGACGGCACCGGCCGACGACAGCTCCTCGATGCGTCGCCGGCTGAATCCGATCTCGTACAGGACCTCGACCGTGTGGGCACCCAGGCCCGGCGACGGTCCCCGGACGGCGACCTGGGACGCCTCCATCCGCAACGGCATCCCCGTCGTGACGTAGTGGCCGAACTCCGGGTGGTCCAGGCCCACTACGAAGTCGTTGGCCACCACCTGGGGATCCTCGAGCGCCTCGTCCGGAAGGTTGTAGCGGCCGCACGGGTACCCGACTGTCCTGAACGCCTCCAACCAGTGCCCGGTGGTCTCGGCCGCGAAGCACCGCTCGGCCTCGTCGACCACCGCCAGGAACTCCGGCGACGAGGCTCCGATCCGGGATGCAGGCCGCGGGATCCCGGTGACCTCATGGAACTTGCGGTACAGCCCGGGTGACAGGCCGGCCACTGACACCAGGCCGTCGACGGTCGCGTAAGTCCGGAAGTAGAGGCGGAAGGCCGTCTGGCCCTGGAGCATGTCGCTCTCGTAGAGAGCCCGCTGCTCGTCGAACCCACCCCCCGATGACCGGATCTCCTCGAGGTCGGAACGGAAGGACCTGAGGTCGTCCCCGTCGGCCTCGAACCGATGGAGGAGCGCCGTCCCGAGGCCGAGGGCGGTGGCCAGCAGCGAGGTGTCGACCCGCTGGCCCTCGCCCGTCCGGTCCCGGTCCCAGAGGGCCGCCACCACGGCGAGCGCAGAGGCGATACCGGTCCCGAAGTCGTTGACAGCCGGCCGCGTCGGTATGGGGACCCCGTTCTCCGACCGGTTCATGATGAACCCGGCGCCGCTCAACGCCTGGACTAGGACGTCGTAGCCACCCACATCGGCATCCGGACCGTCGGGTCCGAACGCGGTGTGGGTGAGGTGCACTGCACGGGGATTCACCTCCCTGACATGGTCCCAGCCGATGCCGAACCGGTCCAGGTCGGAGCCCTTTACCCCGACCAGCACGACGTCGGCCCACCGGAAGAGCCCGTGCAGCACCTCACCGGCATCTTCGGTCCCGAGGTCGAGCACGATGCTCCTCTTGCCGGGGTTGATGGCCGCGTATGCCCTTGCCTCGTTCGGGCCGAGGTCGGCCAGGCGGCGCATGGCGTCACCATCCGGTGGCTCGACCTTGACCACGTCGGCGCCCATGCCGGCCAGAAGGCGACCGCAGTAGGGCACCGCGGCGTTCTGGGCGATCTCGACCACCCGTATGCCGGACAGCGTCCCTACAGGGTCAGCGGGGGTAAAGGCTTCAGGCCCTGTGGTGGTCACTTTCCCCCGAATCCGCTGTCGCCCGCGTAGTCGACCGTCACCACGGACGGACACGGATCCATCGAAGCATGCAATCCCCCTCGTGCCGGTTCTGCCTGGCCTGGCCGCCCGGCCCGACCGACCCGCCAGACCGTAGCCCCGAGATGTTCGTGGACCCGTGTTGACCAATGTTAGCCGTATGGCTAATACTCTCCCCATGGTCGACGACGCCACCGACGGCCCTGTCGCCGATCCCGGCGACGACGCCGGGCTGGAGGCGTTCCGGACCGAGGTAAGGCGGTTCCTGGACGACGTCGGGGACCTTACAGCGCACGCCTCCGGCCAACGGACCCTCGAGCGCAGCCGCGCATACCTCGCCGCCCGGTTCGACGCGGGCCTGGGGGCCATCGACTACCCGGTCGACGACGGGGGGCGCGGCCTGGACCGACGGTACGTGGAGGTCTTCCGCGCCGAGTCGGCCGACCGGATCACCAGTGACGGTGCCTCGGGCTTCGGGATCGGCATCGGCATGTGCCTCCCCACCATCCGCGACCACGGCAGCAGCGCCCTCCGGGCGCGCTTCCTGAGGCCCGGCCTCCGCGGCGACGAGGTCTGGTGCCAGCTGTATTCGGAACCGGGGGCCGGTTCGGACCTCGCCGGCCTCACCACCCGGGCCGTCCGGGACGGCGACGAATGGGTGGTAACAGGCCAGAAGGTCTGGACGTCCGGAGCCACCGATGCAGACTTCGGCATCCTGCTGGCCCGCACCGACTGGGAGGCTCCGAAGCACGCCGGCATCTCAATGCTGGTCCTCCCCATGCGTCAGGCGAATGTGGAGGTCAGGCCGCTCCACCAGATGACCGGCGTCGCCCACTTCAACGAGGTCTTCATGGACGGTGCCCGGGTCCCAGCGGACTGGGTGGTCGGCGAGGAGGGCGACGGCTGGCGCATGGCAGTTGCCCTGCTGGCACACGAACGCTCATCGATCGGTGGTGGTGGGGGTCGCCAGCCCATCCCGACCGACCGAATTGTCGATCTTGCCCGATCGGCGGGACGAGCCGCCGACCCCCTGGTCCGCCAGGACCTCGCCCGCCTCGTTACCGGCACCCGGATCGTCCGGTGGCTGAACCTCCGTCCCGGCATTCACCCGTCCATCCCGAAACTCTGGCGCAGCCGTCAGGGGCGCGATGCCGCCGAGGTCACGTCACGCCTGGCCTTCCCGGGTGGTGCCGCCTGGCTGGGAGATCCCCTGGGTACCACCGAACCCGGCGACTTCGCCGACGCCGACGGCTCGCACTGGGCCTACGGAATCTGCGACTCCAGGGCCCACTCGCTCGGAGGCGGAACCGACGAGGTGCAGAAGAACACCCTGGGTGAACGGGTACTGGGCCTTCCACGCGAACCGGCCACCGACCGGGGGATCCCGTTCAGCCAGGTGCCGAAGAACGGCTGACAGTCTGACGCTCACCCCTGGCGGCTACGCCGGGGTCCAACCCGAACATCAGGGCCCGGAGGACCAGGACCAGGTGTTCCTCCACGACCTCTGCGGTCTCCGGGCCATCCGCCTCGATCCACGGGGACAGGGTGGACTCGAACAGGCATCGACTCAGGTGCAGGACCGCGGCGATCCCCACGTCGACGCGGACCGCGGCATCCTCATCCGCGGGCCGGCCCCGCCTGGCCCGCTCAAGGGCCGCATCGATCGTCGGATGCACGACGTGGGCGTCGTAAACCTCGCCGGAGAGGGAGGCGAAGGCGAGCGCCCGGACGAAGTCAGGTCGCTGGCGCATCGAGAACGGATCGGTAGGCGCCCAGGAGCCGTCCTCGGGTCCTGCGCCATACGACTCGGCCAGGCGATTGAACCCCTCGCGTAGGACCGCCTCCTTGCCACCGAAGTAGTGGTGTATCAGGCCGTAGTTCACCCCCGCCTCGGCCGCCAGCCTGCGCCCGGAGATGCGCTCCGGTGGGTCATCCCCCAGCAGACGTGCCGCCGCGGCGACTAGTGCCTCCACGACCTCGTCGGTTCCCCGGGGTCGCCGCCCGTCGGCCGTCACCCGTCGACCTCCAGGCCGACCGAGGCGTAGAGGCTCAGAACCACGCCGAGGAATCGGGACCGGATCCGGTCGTGATCGCCTTCGGGATCCAGGCCGAGGCTGTGGGCGATGTGCTCGACGAATATCGGCCATCCCAAGAGCAACAGGGCGATGGCGGCGATAGTTGCGCGATGGTGGGCCGGATCGCCGTCGGGGTCGGCTCCCCGTACCAGGTCCAGCATCGCGTCCAAGGCCGGATGCGGAGCCCCGGGATCCCGATATGCGTCGTCGAGGGCCACGTGGGCCATGAAGCCGAAGATGCGCCGGTCCTCGAGTGCCACCTCCACGGCCAGGGGCCTGGTACCACCCTCCATCAGGTCCTCGACGAGCCACGAACCGTGCCGACGCTGGGCCTCGAGCATGAGGTCCCGGGCCGAGTCGAAGTAGTAGTGGACCAGCCCGTAGTTGACCCCGGCCTCGGCGGCCAGGTCACGACCCGAGATGGTCGATGGCTGTCGTCTGGACATGAGGCGGATGGCAGCGTCCATCAGGTCGTGGCGCGCCGTCGATGACCGACCGGGCGATGAGGCGCTCATTCGGCCCGCCTCGGTCGCAGCAATCCCCCGGCAGGCAGGGGGTTGCCGCTCTGGGCGAGGTCGAACCGGTCGGCGCCGCCAACGGGTCCACCGGGTACGGCGAGGACCCGGATGGTGGCCTTGATGGCTCGGGCCTCGGCCCGTGGATACGAGGCGATCTCCGCGGCCAGTATCCTGGCCGCCTCCAGGACGGCGTCGTCGGCGACAACATCAAGGGCGACACCGAGGCGATGGAGGTCGCGGCCGTTGAACCGTCGACCGGTGAGGGCCAGTTGCTCGGCGACCGAGGCGGGGTGGCGGGCCAGCAGCCAGGCCAGGTTCATCGGCGCCGCCATGCCCTGGCGGATCTCGCCCACCTGTAGGAAGGCCGACTCCCCGACCACGAGGAGGTCACAGGACAGGGCAAATGCAGCACCACCGTTGATGGCGAAGTGCTCGAGGGCTCCGATGATGGGCACCGGACAATCGAAGATGGCCCGATGTGCGCCGATGAGCGACTCACGCGCAGTGGACAGCCAGGCCGGTGGCGGATCAGCGTTGTACTCCTTCAGGTCGAGGCCGGAGCAGAAGCCACCGTCGGCACCGTGGAAGAGCACCGCTCCAACGTCATCACGGGCGGCGACGTCGCGGAACGCCTCAGCCAGCAGGTCACCCATCGGACCGGTGATGGCGTTCTTCCGGGCGGGACGATTCAGGACGACGGTCGCCACACCCTCGTCCACCGACAGCACGACCTCAGGACCGTAGGCCTGCTCCTCTGATCGGATGCCGTCCATCATGTCGCCGGTCGCATCGGAGCCGGTGACGCCGAGCGGGCGGTGCCGAGGTCTGCCAGCACCTGATCGGCCTCGCGGACGAGCCGGCCCATGATCTCGGCCACTGGTTCCTGAGCCGTCAGGTGTGCCACGCCCTGGCCGGCGGCCTCGTGGACCAGCGGTGCCACCTCGTGCCGGAGTATCTGGCCCAGGAGGTCCCCTATGAGGATGTCCTGGTACGGCATGCCCAGCGGCGTCGGGGCTTCGGGGGCCTCCCACTCGTCGCTCCAGGCCGAGCGGAGCATCCGTAGCGTCTTCCCACTGTCGGAACGGCTGACCACCGTGTCGCCGGGACCGGCTGCCAGCAACTTGTCCAACACCGACCCGCTGGGCCGTGCGTCCACCGAAGCCAGGAATGCCGTGCCCATCCAGACCCCTTCGGCACCGAGGGCCAGGGCGGCGGCGAGGTGGCGACCGGTCGCCACTCCTCCGGCCGCCAGCACCGGTCGACCTGCGGCCACGTCGACCACCTGGGGGACCAGGGAGAACGTACCGATCGGCCCGGTGTGGCCGCCGGCGTCCGTCCCCTGGGCCACCAGCAGGTCCGCACCCGCCCGGATCGCCGACTCTGCGTGCGCGGGCGCGCCCACCAGGCTCACGATGAGCGAACCCCACTCGTGGGCCGCCTCCACGGCCCAGGTGGGCGACCCGATCCCGAGTGCCAGGACCGGGATCCGGTGGTCCATGACCACCGCTAACTGCTCGCGGGCGGTCTCCTCGCTCCTGACGAAGCGGGACCGGAAGCCCGGTAGGCCGTCGTCCGGCACCTCGTACTTATCCCGCAGGTAATCGACGAAGGCCACGTGGGCAGGCGGGAGGGTGGCCTCGATGGCCGACCGGTCGTCCGTCTCGGGCATGCCGGCCGGGATGACCAGGTCCACGCCCCAGGGGAGTCCCCCCAACCCGGCCTTCATCCGGCTGATGCCCGCCTCGATCTCGTCAGGCGTCCGTCGGGTGCAGCCCCATATGCCTACGCCGCCCGCCCTCGACACGGCCATGGCCACGTCGGGTTCCCACCAGCTGAAGCCGAAGACCGGGTTCACGCATCCCAACCGCTCGCAGATCCTTGTCGTCACCACCGCAGTCATCCCCATTTCGTCCTGGTCACAGGATCACCCCGATCGTGGTAGCCAGGCCACCCAGCCCACAGACGCAGAGCACCGCCGGACGGAACCAGTTGGTGTCGACATAGCGGCGGACCGGCGGAGCCAGCAGGAGCCCGATGAGCGCCGATCCCATCACGAGGGCGCTCCGACCCATATCCGCCGCGTCCACCTCACCACCGACCAGCAACCTTATGAAGATCGTGCCGCTGAGAACCAGGATCAACGACGAGATGTTCGGCCGCAGGACCTCAGGCGGATCGTCATGGTGGAGGATGGCGTAGGGCGGGCCCGGGAGGGCGGCGACCCGATGCGTGAGTGCCACCAGCACCCCTGTCAGGACCGATGTCCAGGAGCGTCGTGGTGGATGCCACCCCGAGGCCACAGCGACCACCGACACCACCACCAGCAGCCCGACGGCCAAGGTCAGCCCCCGTTCGGACAGGTTGGCCAGAGCCACCTCACCCAGCAGCAGCCCGGCCGGGGCACCCAGCAGGCACCGTCGCCACCGATGGGCGTCGAATCCGGGGAACTCCATGACCACGTTCCGGACGCCGACCACGGTTCCTCCGAGGATCAGCGGAAGCGGGACGAACGCCGGATCGACAGCCAGCAGGACGGGTGCGGCGACCAGGGTTATGCCGATGCCCGCCGAAGCCTGGACCATCGCCCCGACAACGACGGCCACCACAACGAGGAGGATCTCGACCGGGGACACCGGCTCGACCCTAGCCGGGCAGGGCAGCCTCTTAGCCAGTCGGCTAACCTCTCTGACCAGCCGTTATGCACCCATAGTCGAAGGAGCCACCCATGCGCGCCGCGGTCCTCCACGAAGCACCCGGCGACCTCATGATCGAGGACCTCGACATCGCGTCGCCCACCGGCCGCGAGGTGCTCATCCGCACGAAGGCCGCCGGCCTCTGCCACAGCGACCTCCACGTGATCGAGGGGCTGCTGCCCCTGCCCTCGCTGCCGGCAGCGCTCGGCCACGAGGCCTCCGGAATCGTCGAGGCGGTCGGTCCCGACGTGACGGCCTTCGGCCCCGGCGACCACGTCATCACCTGCCTGACCCAGTTCTGTGGCATCTGCGCCGAGTGCCTGGCCGGCCGGATCTGGATCTGTCCGAACCGCCACAGCCTCGTCCGGGGTCCGAACGAGATCCCCCGCCTGGCTCTGGGCGACCAACCGGTCCTCCAGATGGCCGGCCTCGGTGCGTTCGCCGAGCAGATGCTGGTGCACGAGAACGGCGTGGTGGCCGTGGACCCGGACGTACCGTTCGACGTGGCCGCCCTCATCGGCTGCGCTGTGCTGACCGGTGTGGGTTCTGCAATCAACGGCGCCCGGATCCGTCCCGGCGAGACCGTCGCCGTGATCGGCTGCGGCGGTATCGGCCTCAACATCGTGCAGGGCTGCCGCCTGGCCGGAGCCGGGCGGATAATCGCCGTCGACCTGAACCCCGAGAAGTTGGAGATGGCCCGCGGGTTCGGTGCCACCGAGGTGGTCGACGCATCGGTGGAGGATCCGGTGGAGGTCGTCCAGCGGCTCACTGACGGTGGGGTGGACGCAGCGTTCGAGGCCATCGGGCTGACGGCAACCGCCGACCAGGCCCTAGCCATGGTCCGACCGGGCCGCACCGCGTACCTGGTGGGCGTCCCACCGGTAACCAGCACCATGAACCTCTCCGGTGCGGCCATGGTTCTCCAGGCCAAGGGCGTCCGCGGGCTGTTCATGGGCAACAGCAACTTCAGGGTGGAGATGCCCCGGCTGGCCCACCACTACCTGGAGGGACGCCTGGAGCTGGACCGCCTGGTCTCAGCGCGCATCTCCCTCGACGAGGTGAACGACGGCTACGCAGAGCTCCGCGCCGGCACCACCGTCCGATCCGTGATCACCTTCGACTGAGCGTCGGCCCGACGAGAGCCCCAGCGGAGGGAGCCCTTTCCCGAAAGGGCGCGGATCACGATGCCGGCGCCGTCGCCCTGTCGGCCATCACGCACGGGTGGCCTCCCGCACGAGGCCGGCCACCTCGGCCGGGGCATCCAGTTCCGCCAGGTGGGAGGCACCGGCGATGGGCGGAACGAGGGTCGCCTCCGGAAGGAGGCCGGCGAAGCGCACCCCGTAGGACGGTGGTACCAGGCGGTCGTCGGCGCCCCAGACCAGGGTGACCGGCGCCGACACCCGGTGGAGTCGGCCGGCCAGGCCATGGTCGGGCAGGGGCCAGACCAGCGAGGCCGCGGTCCGGCGTCTTATGTAGCGCGACACCCCAACCTCGATCAGGTCGTCGCCGCCCAACCCGTCCGGATCGGCCGCCAGCAGCCCGAGTGCCCCGACGTCATTGGCCAGTAGGCGGGCCTGGGCGCCCAGGGGGTAGGAGTACAGGTCGGCGCCGGGGTCATCGTCATCCCAGAGCCCCGTCGGGGCCACGGCCACCAGGGAGGCGAAGGCCTCGGGCCGGATGGCGGCCAACTCCAGGGCCAGCATGGCCGAGGTCGAAGAGGCCAACCACGGGGCTCCGGTAATGCCCACGGCGTCGACGATCTCCGAGAGGGCCACAACCCAGTCGTGGATCGAACGCAGTGACGGATCATCCGCGGTGGGACCGAACCCGGGGAGGCACGGGGCGATCACCCGATGGTCGGTAGCCAGGTCAACCATGGCGGCCGTGGGTCCGTCCAGGCCTGCCATGCCGTGCAGGACCCCCAGCGCCGGGCCCGACCCGAGCTCGAACACCGCCACCTGCCCACCGGCCACGTGGACCTCGCGCCGGTCGACGTCCATCCCCGGGTCTATCACCAGGCCATCCCCGGCGGTGTCGGTGACCCGCTCTCGTCGGCCTCCATCGGGCGGATCCACCACCGGTGCTCCCACTCGTCTGCGAACAGGTCCCGGATCTCCGGCAGGACCTCCCGGGCCATCAGCTCCGTGTTGAACCTGGTCAGGTCGCGGTCCATGTTCCCGAACTGGCAGAGCAGCATGAGGTTGCCCACGTTGAGGCTGGTGGCCACCTCGGTGAGCTGTTCGGCGACCGAGGTCGGCGTACCGATGACCACATAGCCCCGATCGACCATCTCGTCGAACGACAGGCCCCCGGAGGACCCGGACTTCGAGGGCCCGGAGGCGGCCTTCACCCTGTCGGCCGCCTGCTTGACCATGCCCTCCACCCCGGCCCGGACCGTGGCCTCTGTCCGGTAGCCCGGCGGATCGGCGAACGGCGGGTAGAGGTGCAGGCATCGGTTGAAGAAGTACTCCGCCGGTCCCCGGTAGAGGCGCCGGGCCTCGGCCTCGCTGTCTGCCACCCCCACGAACTGGATGAATCCGGCCTGGAACGGATTCGGTTCGTGTCCCAAGGCGGCCATGCGGTCCCAGAAGCCCTTCATGGTGGCCTGCCCCGCCTTGTACCCGAAGTACGAGAGGTACGAGTACACGTAGCCCATCTGGGCACACCACTCCCAGGTCTCCACCGAGCCGCCACCGGGAATCCAGACGGGAGGGTGGGGGTCCTGTACCGGCCTCGGCCACGAGTTCACGTACCGCAACTTCGTGTACGTCCCGTTGAAGGCGAACGGCTCGTCAGCGGTCCAGGCCCGAATGACCAGGTCATGGGCCTCGTGGTACCTCTCCCGCAGGGTGGCGGGGTTCATCCCGTAGGCGAAGCAGGTGTCCATGGGCGTGCCGACCGGGAACCCGGCCACCAGACGCCCTCCGGACAGGCCGTCGATCATGGCCAACTCCTCGGCCACCCGGATCGGCGGGTTGTAGAGGGCCAGGGAGGTGCCCATGACGACGATTGCGGCGTCCTCGGTCGAGCGGGCCAGGGCCGATGCCATGAGGTTCGGGCTGGGCATCAGGCCGTACGCATTGGCGTGGTGCTCGTTCACGCAAACCCCGTCGAAGCCACACGTTGCCGCGTGTTCCAACTCGTCGAGGTAGTCGTTGTACGCCCTATGGCCGACCGCTGGGTCGTAGAGGGCCGGATCGATGTCGACCCACACCGACCGGTGGTCGTCACGGAACCCCTCCGGGAGTTCCGGGTAGGGCATCAGGTGGAACCACAGGGCCTTCACTTCACGATCCTCTCCCCGTTCACCCGCCCAGAACCAACCCGGCCCCGGGATCAGCCCAGGTCCAGCACGGCCGGCAGGTCGACCAGACGGTCTATGACGTGGTCGGCCTCGTCGCCACCGTCGGGATCGTCGACCACCCCTCGGAACCGCACCGTCGCCATGCCCACGGCCCGGGCACCGGCCACGTCGGTCCGCTTCAGGTCGCCAACGTGGGCCACGGTTAAGGGATCGGTGACGCCGAGCCCCGACATCGCTGCGGCGAAGATCGCCGGGTCGGGCTTGTAGACGCCGACCTCGTCGGAGAAGGCGGCGAAGGAGACGTGCTCGAGGATGCCGTGGTGGTCGAGGTATGTCCTCAGGTGCCTCCCTACCGCCAGGTTCGTGTCCGACACGATGCCGATGGTGATGCCGGTATCCGCCACGGCGGACAGGACGTCCGCCGCGTCGGGCACCGGCATCACCTGCAGGTGGTACGACGCAAGATCGAATGCCTCGATGAGGGCCTGCCGGTCCTCGGCGTCGACTCGATCACCGAAGGCAGTGAAGGACTCCTCGAGAGCACGCTCCGGGCCGTAGTGCCTACCGGCCCGCCACTCGGTCTCGAACCGATCAGGCAGAATCGACAGGACTCCCCCCAGGAGGTCTGGCGGAACGTCCAGGTTCCGCCTGTCGATGACCTCCTGCCAGTACCGACGTCGGATCTCCAGGCCACCCGGAGCACTCGTCAGCAACGTGTTCCAGAGGTCGAAGGTGACCGCACGGAGAGGCGCCATCTCGAACTGCGTCAGGCCCGTCAGGGGGTGCAGATCATGAGCGACAGACGCCGTCGGCCACCGCAGCGGCCGAGACGGCCTCGGCCACGCGGTACGGCACCGTCTTGTCGAACACCGACGGCACCACGAAGGTAGAGGCCAGGTCGACCTCGGGCACCGAATCGGCGATGGCCCTGGCCGCCGCCAACTTCATGTTCTCGGTGATGTCGGTGGCACCTACGTCCAGTGCCCCCCGGAAGATTCCCGGGAAGGCCAGCACGTTGTTGATCTGGTTCGGGTAGTCGCTCCGGCC
The DNA here is from genome assembly GCA_022452145.1 of Acidimicrobiales bacterium. NCBI lineage: Bacteria > Bacillati > Actinomycetota > Acidimicrobiia > Acidimicrobiales > Acidimicrobiales bacterium. Next base: position 45,984 of record JAKURY010000007.1, read on the forward strand.
GGTGGCCATCACGGCGGCCAGCCCGTCGGCCTCCTCAGGGCGGATCTCCGGTTCCGGGTTGGCCATGGCGAACACGATCGGCTCGGGGTTCATGGTTCGCAGGTCGGCTGCGTCGATCAGGCCCGGTCCGCTGAGGCCGATGAACACGTCGGCACCGACGAGGATGTCGGCGAGGGCGCCCATCTTCCTCTCCGCGTTGGTGTGCTCCGCGAACCAGGTCTTGGCCGGGTTCAGGTTGTCACGACCCGAGTAGACGGCGCCCGACCGGTCCACCCCGACGATCCCACCCACCCCCGCATCCAGGAGGATCCTGCCGACGGCCACGCCGGCCGCTCCCATCCCGGCTATCACCACCGACAGGTCCCCGATGTCGCGCCCGGTCAGCCGGCAGGAGTTCCAGAGGGCGGCGAGCACCACCACCGCCGTTCCATGCTGGTCGTCGTGGAAGACCGGGATGTCCAGGGCCTCGCGGAGCGCCTCTTCCACCTGGAAGGCAGCCGGTGCGGCTATGTCCTCGAGGTTGATGCCTCCGAACGTCGGCGCGATGCGGATCACCGTGTCGATGATCTCCTGCGGATCATCCACGTCCAGGCAGATCGGGAAGGCATCCACCCCGGCGAACTCCTTGAACAGGAGCGCCTTGCCCTCCATGACCGGCATGGCGGCCGTCGGACCGATGTCGCCGAGGCCCAGCACGGCGGTCCCGTCAGTCACGACGGCGACGGTGTTCTTCCTGATGGTCAGGTCGTGGGACCGGGCCGGGTTCTCGTGGATCGCCATGCAGACGCGGGCCACCCCGGGCGTATAGGCCATCGACAGGTCGTGCCGGTCGTTCACTTCGGCGAGGGAGACCACCTCGATCTTGCCGCCCTCGTGCATGTCGAAGGTGCGGTCGTGCCAGTGCAGGAGCTCGACTCCCGAGAGTTCCCTGACGGCGGCCACCACCGTCGCCGCGTGCTCCTCGTCGCGACAGTTCACGACCACGTCGTTGACCAGCAGGTCCCCCCGAACGTCGAAACCGCCCATGGACAAGATGTTGGCGCCGGCCTCCCCGATCGAGGTGGCGAGGCGACCGAGGGTGTTGGGGACGTTGTCCAGCGCCACCTGCAGGTGGATGGAGTAGGCGGCCGTGGGAAGAAATGGCATCAGCCGAGCCTAGGAGTGGTTCAACGTGGCCATGCCACCGGAATCGACCCCTGTCGCCGACCCGGTTCAGGGCCCTTCGTACGGGAAGCCGAGGTCCGGAGCGGTCACCAGGGGAAGGAAGGACATGCCGGCCTCGGCGGCAGCCTCACCGCACGTCCCTCCCCGATCCACGATCGCAAGTACCGCAACCGGATCAGCACCCAGGTCACGGACCACAGCGGCGGCCTCCAGCGGGGAGACGCCGCGGGTGACGGTGTCTTCGCACACCACGACCCGGTCGCCGGGTCGAAGGGCGCCGGCCAGGCGACCCTCGACGCCGTGGCCCTTGGACTCCTTGCGGATGCTGAACGACCGCAGGTGGCGGCCGCGGGTGGCGGCCACCGCTGCGATCCCAAACGCCACCGGGTCGGCGCCCGCTGTCAGGCCGCCGATGGCGGTGATCGGGCCAGCCTCGTCCTCGAGGGTGGCGATGGCCTCCAGGGCTGCGTCGGCGACCAGCAGGATGCCGTCGGGCCGACAGGCCGTCTGCTTGGCGTCGCAGAACCACGAGCTCGTCCGACCGGACTTCAGCGTGAACTCCCCGGTCCTTATGGAGTGTTCCATCAGGTGTGCAACCAGGGCATCCCGTGTGTTCGTCACGGCCCCGCCTCCCCTCCGCCGGACTCCCGGTACACCACGGCGCCGGTGCCGGCCGCCAGCTCGCCGATCACCCGGGCCCGGCGGTCGTTGTCTGCCAGGGTGGCCACCACCCCATCGGCCTCGGCCCGCGGCACGGCCAGCACCATGCCCACGCCCAGGTTGAACACCCTGGCCATCTCCCCGTCACTGACGCCACCCATGTCCTGCAACTCCCGGAAGATCCGGGGCACCTCCCAGGCCGTGGGGTCGACGACGGCATCGACCGTGTCGCCCAGCACCCGTGGCAGGTTGCCGGGTAGGCCACCACCGGTCACGTGTGCCACCGCGTGGACCTCGTGGGCGGCCAGGACGGCCACCACGGCCGGTGCATAGATGACGCTGGGGGCCAGCAGCTCGTCGGCCAGCGTGGTGTCGGCCCCGGCCCATGCGGGGTCGTCCAGCAACCGGCCGGCCACCTCGAAGACCAGGTGGCGTGCGAGGGAGAAGCCGTTGGATCGCAGGTTCGGGCTGTCCAGGGCCACCAGCAGGTCACCCGCCGAGGTGGCCGAGCCGTCCATCACGTCGGCACGCTCCACGGCTCCGACGGCGAACCCCACCAGGTCGAACTGGTCGGCCGCCATCACGCCCGGATGCTCGGCCATCTCACCGCCGATCAGGGCGCAACCGGCCTCCGAACAGCCGGCGGCGATGCCTGCCACCAACTGCTCGACGGCATCGGGATCCAGGTGGCCGACCGCCAGGTAGTCCAGGAAGAACAGGGGTGCCGCTCCGGAGCAGACCAGGTCGTCGACGCACATGGCGACGAGGTCGCGACCGATGGTGTCCAGGCGACCGGTCAGGCGGGCGATCTCCGCCTTGGTCCCCACCCCGTCGGTTGCCGACACCAGGAGCGGGTCGCTGTAGCCCGACCGCGCCAGATCGAACAGCCCTCCGAAGCCGCCGAGGTCGCCCACCACCTCAGGGCGGTAGGTGGACCTCACGAGGGGGCCGATCCGGCGGACAGCCTCGGCTCCGGCATCGATGTCGACACCGGCCGCCAGGTAGCCCACCTCGGCGGTGCCCTTCTCGTCGGACACGCTGATCAACCCCTCCCGAACAGGCGGTTGGCGGCATCGGTTGGCATCTCCATGTCCGGGTCGCCATCGCGCACCGGCATGGCCCGCTCTGGAGGCGGCCCCTCGCCGACCTCCAGGACGCCCTTGGACAGGTTGACCGGGATCTCGATCGGATACGTGCCGGTCAGGCAGGCGTCGCAGAAGCCGGCACCGACCGCCCCGGTGGCCTCAAGGAGGTGCTCCAGCGTCAGGTAGGTGAGGCTGTCCACCTCCAGGTACTCGCGGATCTCGTCCACGGTCAGGTTGGCGGCCAGCAACTCGCTGCGGGCCCCGGTGTCCATCCCGTAGAAGCACGGCCAGCGGTAGGGCGGTGACGAGACCCGCATGTGCACCTCGGTGGCACCCGCGGCGCGCAGCATCCGAACCATGGCACGTGTCGTGGTCCCCCGGACGATCGAGTCGTCCACCACCACGAGGCGCTGGCCCTCGGTGCTGTCACGCAGCGGGTTCAGCTTCATGCGGACGGCGGCCGAACGCAGTGCCTGCGTCGGGGCGATGAACGTGCGGCCTATGTACCGGTTCTTGACCAGCCCCTGGCCGTAGGCGATCCCGCTGGCCCGGGCGTAGCCCTCGGCGGCAGGCATACCGGACTCCGGCACACCCATCACCAGGTCGGCCTCGACCGGGGCCTGGGCCGCCAGCATCTCGCCCATTCGCACCCGGGCATGGTGGACGCTCTGCCCGTACAGGACGGCGTCCGGACGGGCGAAGTAGACGAACTCGAACAGGCACAGCCTGGGGTCCACGACGTCGTCGTCGAAGGGTCGAATCGAGCGACAGCCGCTCTGGTCGATCACCACCACCTCGCCCGGCTCCAGCTCCCTGACCATGTGGGCGCCGATCACGTCCAGGGCCGGCGACTCCGATGCCAGGACCCAGCCGCCCTCCAGGCGCCCGAGGCAGAGGGGCCGGAAGCCGTTCGGATCGCGTACCCCGACGATCCGCTCGTTGTCGGCCAGCACCAGGGTGAAGGCCCCCCGCAGGCGCGGCAGAACCTCGATCAGTGCCTCGTCGAAGGCCTCACCAGGATCCATCCCGCCCCGCGCTGCCAACTCCGCAGCCAGGAGCTCGGCCACCAGGTCGCTGTCCGAGGTGACGGTGCCGGGCAGCATCCCGGCATCGGCGGCCAGCTGCTCGGTGTTGATCAGGTTGCCGTTGTGGCCGAGGGCGAATTCGAAGTGGTCGACCCCCCGGTAAACCGGCTGGGCGTTGCGCCAGGTACTGGATCCGGTGGTCGAGTAGCGGGTCTGGCCGATGGCCAGGTCGCCGGTGAGTGCAGCCAGCGTGCGGTCGCCGAAGACGTTGGAGACCAGGCCCATGTCCTTGACAACGGTAAGGGCCCCGCAGTCGCTGACCGCCATGCCGGCCGACTCCTGGCCGCGGTGCTGCAGGGCGTACAGGCCGAGGTAGGTCAGGTGGGCGACCGGCAGACCCGGGGCGTAGAGGCCGAAGACGCCGCATGCCTCCTTCGGTGTGTCATCGTCCGGACGTACCCCGGCGACAACGGGATCGGTCGCCGGAAGGATCATCGGTTCGTTGTCCCTGCGCCCAATGCCGCAGGGAGCCGACCGGCGTGGGCGGCCACCACGGCGTCCACCGCCAGATCCAACAGGCCCTTCACGATGAGGCGGTCACCGGTGGCCAGGCCTATGCGGGTGGTGGGCACCCCGCCGGCCTCGGCGGCGGCCAGGACCTCGGTCAGGCGTTCGGGGTCCACGACCACCACTACGCGGCTCGGGCCCTCTCCGAACAGGGCCCGGTGGTCGGCGATCCGGGCCAGGTGGGCACCGCCGCCGGACCGGGCCACCATCTCGGCGACGGCGACGCCCAGGCCCCCGGCCGAGACGTCGTGCACCCCGTCCACCTGGCCGGAGACGACCAGCGCCCTCACGAGGTGGACGACGCTGCGGTGGAGCTCCAGGTCAAGCGGCGCCAGGTGCCCGCCCCGGGCGTCCCGGGCCGCTCCCCACAGCGATCCGCTCAACGAGACGTCGGACGGCCCGAGCAGAACCAGGCGGTGCCCATCGACGAGGGTGGCCCCGGGAGGTCGCCGGTCCAGGTCGTCGACCATGCCAAGGAGGCCGATGACGGGCGTGGGATCAATGTCGGCGCCCGCCGACTCGTTGTAGAGGCTGACGTTGCCACCGACAACCGGGACCCCGAAGGCGACACAGGCCTCGGCAATGCCGTCCACGGCCTCCGAGAGTTGCCACATCACCTCGGGGTGCTCGGGATTGCCGAAGTTGAGGCAGTTCACGACGGCCAACGGTCGGGCCCCAACGCAGGCCAGGTTCATCAGCGACTCGGCGACCACCCGGGCCGTACCACCGCGGGGGTCGACGGCACACCAGCGGTGGTTGCCGTCGGTGGTCATGGCCAGGCCCCGACCGGTCTCGACGCCGGTGGTGGGGTGCCGGAGCTTCAGCACCGCGGCATCGTCGCCCGGACCCACCACCGTGTTCAGGAACAGCTGGTGGTCGTACTGCCGGTAGACCCAGGCCGGATCCACCAGCAGGTCCAACAGGTCGAGACCCGCATCCTCCGGTGCCTCCAGGTCTTCGCCCGATGGGCCCGTGGGTGCCTCCGGTGCGGAGCAGGGACGGTCGTACAGGGGTGCGTCCTCGTGGAGGGAGGCGGCCGGCATGTCGGCCAGCACCTCGCCGTCGAAGCCGTCCAGGATGCGCAACGAGCCGCAGTCGGTGACCCGGCCGATGACTGCGGCCCGGACCTCCCACCTCTCGCAGATGGCCATCACCCGGTCGAGGCCGTCGGGCTCCACGATGGCCAGCATCCGCTCCTGGGATTCGCTGGTCATGACCTCGTGGGCCTCCATCCCCGGCTCCCGTCGGGGCACGGCCGACACGTCCACGTCCATGCCGACCCCGCCGCGCGACGCCGTCTCGCTGGTGGCACACGTCAGCCCGGCGCCACCCAGGTCCTGGATGCCGACAACCAGCCCCTCGTCGAGCAACTGGAGGCACGCCTCGATTAGGCGCTTCTCCTCGTACGGGTCGCCGACCTGGACGCTGGGCCGCTTGTCGCCGTCGTCGTCCTCGGAGAAGCCGGCCGAGGCCAGAACGCTGACCCCGCCGATGCCGTCCCGGCCGGTGCTGGAACCCAGCAGCACGGCCAGGTTGCCGACGCCAGATGCCCGGCCGAGCACCAGGCGCTCGGTGGGAAGCACCCCGAGGCACAGCACGTTCACCAGCGGGTTGCCCTTGTAGGTGCGGTCGAAGACCACCTCGCCACCGACCGTCGGCACCCCGACGGCGTTGCCGTAGCCCGACACGCCGGACACCACGCCCTCGGCAATCCACCGGCTGCGAGGATCGTCGAGCGGTCCGAAGCGCAGTGGATCCATAAGGGCGATCGGGCGTGCGCCCATGGTGAAGATGTCGCGGAGGATGCCACCCACGCCGGTTGCGGCACCCTGGTACGGCTCTATGGCCGACGGGTGGTTGTGGGACTCGATGCGGATGGCCGCGGCTATGCCGTCGCCCACATCCACCACGCCAGCGTTCTCACCGGGCCCGACCAGGACCCACGGGGCCTCCGTGGGGAGGCGCCCGAGGTGGGTGCGGCTGCTCTTGTAGGAGCAGTGCTCGGACCACATGACCGAGTACATGGCCAGCTCGAGGCCGTTTGCCGGTCGTCCCAGGATCCTGTCGATCCTCGCGGCCTCGTCGTCGGTGAGTCCGAGGGCGCGGTGGAGTGGCTGGCTCACGTCGGGCACCGTACTCGTCGCCGGATACCCTCCGGTCCCGCCTCCCCGGTGACGTCCAGCACCGTCCTTCCCCAGTCCGTGAACGGCGTCGTAGGGCGAAAGGTCACAGCAGTAGAACACGTTTCAGTCTCTGAATGAATTGCTATATCCTCAATTTCCGTCGGGGTCAAACTGCCCCTTATACCAATTAATTTTCACCAAGAAAGCGATTCCTATGGCGCGTACGAAGATGACCGAAACCGAGAAGACAGAGGTCGCAGCGGTCCGCGACTACCTCAAGGCGCTGGAGCAGAACGCCCCCCGGCGCGGCCGCAAGCGCACCCCTGAGAGCGTGGAACGGCAACTCGCCGTGCTGGAAGGCGAGATGGAGGGTGCCTCGGTCACCAAGCGGCTCGGCCTCATCCAGCAACGCATCAACCTGGAAACCGACCTGGAGGCCCTCCAGCAGGCCGAGTCGGTCGACCTGTCTGCGCTGGAGGCAGGGTTCGCCACCCACGCTGCGGCCTACGGCGGCCGTCGGGGCATCTCCTACGCCGCCTGGAGGGAGGTCGGCGTGTCGTCGACGACTCTCAAGTCGGCCGGCATCCGCCGCAACACCTGACCCTCCGGCCCGCTCGGGGCAGGGGCCTGGCGGCCTCAGGCGGCGTCCAGCAGCGAACCGATGAGCACCGCTCCATCGGCGCTGCCCAGCAACTCGTCGCAGGCCCGCTCCGGGTGGGGCATCAGCCCGACCACGTTGCGGCCCTCACTGCAGACGCCGGCTATGTCGTCGACCGACCCGTTCGGGTTGTCCACATAGCGCAGGACGATCCGGTCCTCGTCCCTGAGTTGGGCGAGCGTCTCGGAGTCGCAGGTGTAGTTGCCCTCGAAGTGGTTGATCGGCACCGACAACTCGGTGCCCACCGACGCCCGGCTGGTCAGGACCGACGCCGAGGTCGCCACCCGTAGCATCGTCGGCTGGCAGAGGAACCTGAGTCCCGTGTTCTTCTGCAGCGCGCCCGGTAGCAGCCCGGCCTCGGTCAACACCTGGAAGCCGTTGCAGATGCCGACCACCGGCCCGCCATCGGCGGCGAACCGGGCCACGGCGCCCATCATCGGAGAGAAGCGGGCGATGGCACCCGGACGCAGGTAGTCGCCGTGGGCGAAGCCACCGGGGACGATCACCGCGTCCACCCCACCGAGGTCGTCATCGGCGTGCCAGAGCATCCGGCCGTCGCCACCCAGGCGTTCCACGGCGACCACAGCGTCCATCTCGCAGTTGGTGCCGGGGAAGACCACGACTCCGACGGTGGTGGCCATCAGCCGACCGGGTCCGCGGGCGAGACCGCCACCGACGCGTCCTCGATCACGGGGTTGATGAGGAACGAGGCACAGAGATCCTCGGCACGGGCCGTGGCCTCTGCGATACCGGTGGCCTCGATGGTGAACCTCACCGTCTTGCCCACGGTGACACCGCTGACCCCGTCGTAGCCGAGGGCCGGCAGCGCCCGCTCGATCGTGGCCCCAGCCGGGTCGGCGATGCCTCCCCGCAGCCGCACGTCCACCAGCACGTCGAATTCCATTGTCGCCTCCTGCTCCAGTTCCCGGTCAGCCGCCGACTCCGGGCCAGTCGCCGAACGACCGGCCAGTGATGCGTTCATAGGCATCCACGTACCGTGACGAGGTGGCCGATACCACCTCGTCCGGTAGGGGCGGGGCGGGGGGCTGCTTGTCCCAGTCCAGCCCGTCCAGGTAGTCGCGGACCGGCTGCTTGTCGAACGACGGCGGGGTGGACCCGGGAACCCAGGCATCGGCCGGCCAGAACCGCGACGAGTCCGGGGTGAGCACCTCGTCGGCCAGCACCAGGCGGCCGTCGACCAGCCCGAACTCGAACTTCGTGTCGGCGATGACGATGCCCCGCTCGGCCGCCCACCCGGCACCCCACCTGTAGCAGGCAATTGACGCCTCCCGGGCCCGGGCGGCGACCTCGCCACCGACCAGGTCGACGGCCTCGGCATACGAGATGTTGGCATCATGTCCCTCGTCGGCCGTGGTCGACGGGGGGCAGACGGGGTCGGGCAGGCGGCCGGCCTCCAGGAGGCCCGCCGGCATCGGGCTGCCATGCATGGTGCCGGACGTCCGGTACTCCTTCCATGCCGATCCGGTGATGTAGCCCCGGACTATGCACTCGATCGGAAGCATCTCGGCCCTGTGGCAGAGCATGGCCCGGCCGACCAGATCGTCAGGTGCCGGGCCTCCCAGGACATCGTCCAGGTCGCCCACGTCGGTGGAGATCAGGTGTCCATCCACCAGGTCGGCGAACTGCTCGAACCAGAAGGCCGTCATGGCGGTGAGCACCCGGCCCTTGTCGCGGATCGGCTCGTCCATGACCACGTCGAATGCCGAGATGCGATCCGACGTGACCATCAGGAGGCGGCCGTCGCCTGCGTCATAGACGTCGCGGACCTTGCCCGAGTGCAGGAGCGGAAGGTCGACCGTCGGGCTCATCGGGACTCCAGGGTGCGGTCGTGGATCAGAGGATCGGTTCGGGATCGTATGCCGCGGCCCACGGGCGGGCGGCCACCACCACGGCGATCCGTTCTACGACGGCCGCCACCTGCGCCGGGGCGTTGCCGGCGAACGCCGACGGGTCTTCGACCACGGCGTCGAGGGTGACCCGGTCCAGAGGCAGGCGACCGTCGGCGGCGAGGCGGTCGAGCAGGTCGGTCTCGGACGCGCCGTCGACCCGCAGTGCCAACGCAGCGGCCACCGCGTGGCCCTTGATCACCTCATGGGCCTCTTCGCGGCCCATCCCCGCCTGCACGGCGGCGACAAGCACCCGGGTGGTTGCCAGGAAGGGCAGGTACCGCCGAAGCTCGCGCTCCACGACGGCCGGGTAGACGCCGAACTCGTCGAGCACGGTGAGAAAGGTCTGGAAGAGGCCGTCGATGGCCAGGAAGGCATCCGGCAGCGCCACCCGGCGTACCACCGAGCAGCTCACGTCGCCCTCGTTCCACTGGTCGCCGACCAGACCACCGACCATGGCCAGGTGGCCCCGTAGCACGATGGCGAGGCCGTTGATCCGCTCGCAGGACCGCGCGTTCATCTTGTGGGGCATGGCCGACGAGCCAACCTGTCCGGGCCGGAAACCCTCGGTGGCCAACTCGTTGCCGGCCATCAGGCGGATGGTGCGGGCCAGGTTGGCTGGACCCCCCGCGGTCTGGGCCAGGGCCGACACCACGTCGAAGTCCAGCGACCGCGGGTACACCTGCCCGACCGAGTCGAGCACCCGCTCGAAACCGAGGTGGTCGGCAACCAGCCGCTCCAGGCTGTCGACGGCGGCCACGTCGCCGTCCAGCAGGTCGAGCTGGTCCTGCTGGGTGCCGACCGGACCCTTCAGGCCGCGCAGCGGATAGGAGGCCAACAGGTCCGACACCCTGCGATGGGCCGACAGGAGTTCCTCGGCGGCGGTGGCGAACCGCTTGCCGAGGGTGGTCACCTGGGCGGCCACGTTGTGGCTGCGGCCGGCCATGGCCAGGCCCTCGTGTTCGACGGCCAGCCGGGCCAGCCGGGCCAGGGCGGCCACGGTGCGGTCCAGCACCAGATCCAGGCTGCGACGGACCTGAAGTTGTTCGACGTTCTCAGTCAGGTCCCGCGACGTCATGCCCTTGTGGACGTGCTCATGTCCGGCAAGGGCGCAGAACTCCTCGATGCGGGCCTTCACGTCGTGGCGGGTGACACGCTCCCGTTCGCGTATCGAGTCCAGGTCGACCTGGTCGACCACAGCGCGGTGGTCAGTGATCACCCCGTCGGGAATCTCGACGCCGAGCTCCCGTTGGGCCTCCATGACGGCGATCCAGAGTTCGCGCTCCATGACCACCTTGGCCTCGGGCGACCACAGGTCCACCATGGGTCGGCTGGCGTACCGGGAGGCGAGGACGTTCTCCATTGATGTCGGTTCCCTGCGTTGACCGGGCCCGCCGGTCAGCGCGTCACCATCTCGGAGCGGTGGGCCTCCAGGGCATCGACCAGCGCCGGGTCGTGTACGGCCAGCATCTGGACTGCCAGGAGTGCGGCGTTCATGGCCCCGTCGACGGCCACTGTGGCCACCGGAATGCCCCTGGGCATCTGGACGGTGGCGAGCAGGGAGTCCCAACCGTTGATGGCACCACCCGAGAGCGGCACCCCGATGACTGGCAGGGTGGTATGGGCGGCTGCCGCACCGGCCAGGTGGGCAGCCATGCCCGCGCCGCAGATGATCACCGAGTACCCGGCATCACGGGCACCGGCCACGAACTCGGCCACCTGGGCCGGACTGCGGTGGGCCGACATGACCCGTACGTCGGCCTCGATGCCGTAGCGCTCGAGCGTCTCCGCGGCCGGGGCCATCTTGTCGCCGTCGTTGGGCGATCCCATGAGGACCGCCACCTTGTACGCCATCGGTGTCTCCTGATCTGTTTCCTCAGTGTTGTGTTCTACTCGCCGGGACATGTGGGCGTGGCGGCGATGTCGGTCCGGCACCGGAGTCCGGGCCACGAGAGCTCGGCCACCGCGGCGTAGGCCAGTCGGCGGGCCTCGTCGACGCTAGGACCCTGACCGGTCACCGTGAGCACACGGCCTCCGGCGGTGACCAGGCAGCCGTCCGGTCCGGCACCCACGCCCGCGGCGAACACGGTGACCCCGTCGACGGCCGACGCCGCGTCCAGCCCGTCGATCCGATCGCCGGTCCTGGGCGATGTCGGGTAGCCCTCCGAGGCGCAGACCACGGCCACGGCTGCGCCGGCGTCGAACGTCGGCGTCCCGTCGAGCCGGCCGGCCGCCGCCGCGGCCAGCAGGTCGCCCAGGTCGCTGGTCAGCCGCGGCAGTACGACCTGGGTCTCTGGATCGCCGAAGCGCACGTTGTACTCCAGAACCTTGGGACCGGTCGGGGTGAACATGAGCCCGCAGTAGAGGACCCCCCGGTAGTCGATTCCCCGATAGCGCAGCGCGGCGAGCGTCGGCTCCACGGCATCGGCCATGAGGGCGTCGACAACGGAACCGGTTGCCGCCGGCACCGGGGAGTACGCCCCCATGCCGCCGGTGTTGGGGCCGACGTCACCGTCGCCGCTGCGCTTGAAGTCCTGAGCCGGGGCGAGCGCCACGGCTGTCGATCCGTCGCATACGGCCAGGACCGAGAGCTCGGGCCCGGTGAGCCCCTCTTCGATCACGAGCGTCCTACCGGCGTCGCCGAAGGCATCACCCGAGAGGTAGGACCGGACGGCGTCGATGGCTTCAGCCCGCTCGGTGGTGACCAGCACGCCCTTGCCGGCGGCCAGGCCGTCGGTCTTGACCACGAACAGGTCGCCCATGGTGTCCAGGAAGGCGAGGGCACCAGCCTCGTCGTCGAAGGCGCCGTGGACGGCGGTGGCCACGCCCGCGTCGACCAGCACGTCCTTCATCCATGCCTTGGAACCCTCCAGGCGGGCGCCGTCGGCGCCCGGTCCGAAGACGAGGCGACCTGCGGACCGCAACCGGTCGGCAAGACCGTCGACCAGCGGGGCCTCGGGCCCGATCACCGTCAGGTCGGAGTCCAGCTCCTCTGGCGGGGTGGGGACCGAACCTGGGATCCCGGGATTGCCCGGGGTTACCACGACATCGTGGTGGCGACCCAGCACGTGGGCCAGGGCGTGCTCGCGGCCACCCGAACCAACGACGCACACCCTCATCGGATCGGCCCGTCCCCTGTACGCCGCGATCAGCCGGCGAACCGGAGGACCTGGTGGCGGTCTGGTCCGACACCGACCATGCCGATGGGCACGCCGACCTGCTGCTCCACGAACGTGAGGTAGGCCTCGGCCTCGGCCGGTAGTTGCGACCGTTTGGTGACGCCGGAGAGGTCTACGCCCCAACCGGTGAACTCCTCGTAGACCGGCTTGGCGCGGTGGAGCACCGACTGGTGGTAGGGCAGCTGTTCGTGGCGCTCACCGTCGGCCTCGTAGGCCACGCAGACCCTGATCGTCTCCAGCTGGTCGAGGACGTCCAACTTGGCGATGGCCAGCTCGGACAACGAGTTGACCCGGACGGCGTAGCGGAGCATGACGGCATCCAGCCAGCCCGGGCGCCGACGACGCCCGGTGTTGGTCCCGTACTCATGGCCGACGTCCACGAGGTGGTCACCCACCTCGTCGAACAGCTCGGTGGGGAACGGCCCTGCTCCCACACGCGTCACGTAGGCCTTGGCGATGCCTATGACCCTGTCGACATCCCGGGGACCGATGCCGGCACCGGTGCAAGCGCCGCCGGCAACCGGGTTGGACGACGTCACGAACGGATAGGTGCCGTGGTCCAGGTCCAGGAAGGTCGCCTGGGCGCCCTCCATGAGGATCCTGCCTCCGGCGTCCAACTCGTCGTGGACCAGGCCGACGGCGTCGGTGATGTGGGGGATGAGCCGCGGGGCGCAGGTACCCAGGTACTCCTCGGCCACCTCGTCGGCATCGACCGGGAGTCGGTTGAACACGCGTGTGAGCACCTTGTTGGTGTGTTCAAGGGCGGCACCGAGCTTCTGTCGGAAGATCTTCTCGTCGAGGAGGTCCTGGACCCGGATGCCCACCCGCATGGCCCGATCTGCATAGGCCGGCCCGATGCCCCGCTTGGTGGTCCCGAGCCTGTTCTTGCCCAGGTGGCGTTCGTGGAGCGCGTCCAGTTCCTGGTGGTACGGGAGGATCAGGTGGGCGTTGCCGCTCACCCGGAGCCGGTCGGTTGCCACGCCCCGGACCTCGAGCATGTCCATCTCGGCGAGGAGGACGCGTGGGTCGACGACCACGCCGTTGCCGATGACAGGCGTGACGTGGGGGTAGAGGACGCCACTGGGTACAAGTTGGAGGGCGAACGCCTCGCCGTCTACGACGATCCGGTGGCCGGCGTTGTGGCCGCCCTGGTAGCGGACGACCATCGACACCTCGCCGGCCACGAGGTCGGTGAACCTGCCCTTGCCCTCGTCACCCCACTGCGTCCCGACGATGACGGTCGCGGGCACGGCACCTCTCCTGGATCGGGTCCCTTACGGGCCGAGCCTATCGGTCGGAACGGGCGGCCTTGAAGTGCATTCCGCACCCGCGGACAACCGTGACGGGGCGACGTGGCTGGATCCTGAGCGGTTCCCACGCAACACCCACGGTTTCCCCAGCCTCCTGTGGAAAACCCTGTATCCCCTACGGGGATAGGGCTTCCGCTGTGGACTGGAACCGGTTCCCACCACCACTCGGGTGCCGTCCCGCCGTTCCGGGAACCGATGAGAACCGGCAGGTCAGCGAACCATGACCCGCCCTGGTCAGCGCGTCCGACGGCCCCGGTAAAGGGTGATGCTCTGCTTCACCGGGACCAGGTCCCGGCGGTACTGGCGGTGCACGTCGGCCACCGCCCGGCTGCCGTCGGAATGGGCAACCTCCAACTCCGCCTCCAGCCTGGCCACCTCGGCCTCGAGGGCCAGGACCCGCTTGACCCCCGCCAGGTTCAGGCCTTCGGCGGTGAGTTGGGAGATGCGGAGCAGCAGGACGACGTCGGCCTCGCTGTAGCGACGGTTGCCACCGCTGGTTCGTGCCGGGTCGACGAGACCCCGCCGCTCGTAGATGCGGAGGGTCTGCGGATGCATGCCGGCCAACTCTGCGGCCACCGAGATGACGTAGACGGCCTGGTCGGGTCCGGGGCGAGAGTGCGGCATCAGCGGGCTCCCTGCATCGGTCATCAGTCTGCCAGCCTGTCACGGGGACTGCCGTCGGTGACCCCGTCGAGGGTCTCGATGGCGGCCTGTTCGGCGTCGCTGGGATCGGTCGGCACGTGGACCTCCACGGTCACCAGCAGGTCGCCGGTGCCCTGTCCGGCCGGGACACCCCGCTTCCTGACCCGGAAGGTTTGGCCACTGCGCGTTCCGGCCGGGACCCTGAGGGTGACCGTCTCTCCCTCGAGGGTGGGCACAGGGATCTCGGCGCCCATCACCGCCTCGGGGAAGCTGATGGGCACGGCCACGGTGAGGTTCCGGCCACGGCGTCCGAACCGCCTATGGGGTTCGACGGCCACCACCACGAACAGGTCTCCATCAGGTCCACCGCGACCCGGTTCGCCCCGTCCCTTCAGCCGGATGCGCTGTTCGTCGTCGACTCCGGCCGGAATCCGAACCCGGACCTCGCGGGGGCGCCGTTCAGCGCCCGAGCCCCGGCACGTCCCACAGGGATCTTCGATGCGGTGGCCACGTCCGCCACAGGCATCGCAGGGCCGACTGAACGAGAACGGGCCCTGGTCGTCGGCCCGGACGCCCCGGCCGCCACAGGCATCGCAGCTCGTGGGACGGGTCCCCGGGCGGGCGCCACTGCCCGAACAGGTGGAGCATGCGGCGTCGCTGACCAGGTGGACCGAGGTGGTGACACCGTGAACCGCTTCGATGAACGACAGCGTCAGGCGGGTCTCCAGGTCGGCGCCTCGACGACCACGCGGAGCGCCGTGGCCCCCTCCCCCGAACAGCCCGCCGAACAGGTCGCCCAGGTCGAAGCCACCACCGCCCGGAAAGCCACCCCCCGGAAATCCGCCACCCGGCATGCCACCGGCCATGGGACCCATCGCCCGGACCTGGTCGTACTCGGCCCGTCTAGCCTCGTCGCCGAGGACGTCATAGGCAGCCGAGACCTCCTTGAACCGGGACTCGGCCGCTTCGTCGCCCGGGTTGGCGTCGGGGTGCAGCTTTCGGGCCAACTTCCGGTAGGCCTTCGTCACGTCCTTGGCCGACGCACCCTTCTGCACGCCGAGCGTGGCGTAGTAGTCCTTCTCGAACCACTCGCGCTGGGCGGTCATCGTCGCCTCCGGCTCCGCCGGGTCAGCCCCGGACCTTCACCATGGCGGGCCTGAGCACCCGGCCTGCCCAGGCATACCCACGACGGAGTACCTCGACCACCACCTGCCCGTCGTCGCCGGCCTCAGCCGGTTCGTGGAGTACGGCCTCGTGTCGGGTCGGGTCGAACGGCTGGTCCATCGGATCCAGGACCTCCAGCCCGGCCGGCTCGAGGGCGTGGACCAGCGAGCTTCGGATCGGCACGACGCCGTCGGCACCGTGCTCGATGGCCAGGTCACAGGCGTCGAGCACCGGCAGGAGGCGCTCGGCCAGGGCGCCCCGAGCCCGGGCCCCGACCTCGATGCTCCGCTTCTCGGCCTGCTTCCGGAAGTTGGCGAACTCGGCCGACACCCGCTGCAGGTCGGCCAGGTACGAGTCCCTCTCCGCCTCCAGAACACCCATCAGATCCAACACAGGATCGCCTTCCAGGTCGTCGATGACCGTTGCGTCGACTTCGGCGATCGTGGGATCTGGATCGACCGGGACGGAGGACGACGGACCGGAGACGTCTGTCGACGGGTCGTCGGCCTCCGGCCCTGACGACGGCTGAGACATGTCGTCAGGAGTCAGGTCGCTCACGACTCGTTGACGATCTCGGCATCCACCACGTCCTCGTCGGACCCCGATCCATCCGAGGCCCCAGCGGAGGCCCCAGCGGAGGCCGCCTCGGCCTGGGCCGCCTCGTAGAGGCGCTGGCCGAACTCCTGGCTGGCCGTCATGAGGGTGTCGGTGGCATCCGCGATCGCCTCGATGTCGTCTCCCTCGAGGGTGGTACTGAGCGCGGCCAGCTTCTCCTCGACGCTGGACCGCTCGTCGTCGGTGAGCTGCTCGCCCTGGTCGGCCAGGAGCTTCGCCGTCTGGTACACGAGGTTGTCGGCCTTGTTGCGGACCTCGGCCTGCTCGCGACGGACCCGGTCCTCGTCTGCGTGGGCCTCGGCATCGCGGACCATCTGGTCGATGACGTCCTTGTCGAGCGACGACTGGCCGGTGATGGTCATCGACTGCTCGTTGTTCGTCGCCCTGTCCTTGGCCGCCACGTGGACGATGCCGTTGGCGTCGATGTCGAAGGTGACCTCGATCTGCGGGGTACCCCGCGGGGCGGGCGGCAGGTTGATCAGCTGGAACTTGCCGAGGGTCTTGTTGAACTGCGACATCTCCCGCTCGCCCTGCAGGACGTGGATCTCGACCGACGGCTGGCTGTCCTCCGCCGTGGTAAACACCTCGGAACGCTGGATGGGGATGGTGGTGTTGCGCTCGATGAGCCTGGTCATCACCCCACCCTTGGTCTCGATACCGAGCGAGAGCGGCGTCACGTCGAGGAGGAGCACGTCCTTGACCTCGCCGACCAGCACGCCGGCCTGGACCGCTGCGCCGATGGCCACCACCTCGTCCGGGTTGACGTTCTTGGAGGGATCCCGGCCTGCGATCTCCTTGGCCAGATCCACGACGGCGGGCATCCGGGTGGAACCGCCCACGAGGATGACGTGGTCTACCTCTCCCCTGGTGAGGCCCGCGTCCTTCACGGCCATCTCGAACGGCTTCCGGCAGCGATCCAGCAGGTCTGTGGTGAGCTCCTGGAACTTCGCCCGGCTGAGCGTGTAGTCGAGGTGAAGCGGCCCGGAGTCGGTCGCCGTCACGAACGGCAGGTTGATCTGGGTCTGCTGGACCTGCGAGAGCTCGATCTTGGCCTTCTCGGCGGCCTCCTTCAGCCGCTGGGCTGCCATGGCATCGGAGCCCAGGTCCACACCGTGGTCGTTCTTGAACGACGTGACCAGCCAGTCGATGACCGCCTGGTCCCAGTCGTCACCACCCAGATGGGTGTCGCCGTGCGTGGCCTTCACCTCGAAGACGCCGTCACCGATCTCCAGCACCGACACGTCGAACGTGCCGCCACCCAGGTCGAAGACGAGGATGGTCTGTTCGGTGCCGTCCTTGTCGAGGCCGTAGGCCAGGGCTGCCGCCGTCGGCTCGTTGATGATGCGGAGCACCTCGAGGCCGGCGATCTGTCCCGCCTCCTTGGTGGCGGTGCGCTGGGCGTCGTCGAAGTAGGCCGGCACGGTGATGACGGCCTGGTCGACGGTGGTCCCGAGGTAGGCCTCGGCATCCCGCTTGAGCTTCTGGAGGGTGCGAGCCGAGATCTCCTGGGCGGTGTAGTCCTTGCCGTCGACGCCCTGCTTCCAGCCGGTTCCCATCTGGCGCTTCACCGACCGGATGGTTCGGTCGGGGTTGGTGATGGCCTGTCGCTTGGCCACCTCGCCGACCAGGACCTCGCCGTCCTTGGCGAACGCGACCACCGACGGGGTGGTGCGGGAACCCTCGGCGTTGGCGATCACGACGGGGTCGCCACCCTCGAGGACGGATACCACCGAGTTGGTGGTTCCGAGGTCGATGCCCACGGCCTTGCTCATGGTTCTGACTCCTTCTTCTCTGTCTGCTGAGAGATCTGTACGGAGGATTCGCCCCGTCGGACCCGAGAGGAGGGGGAGGGATCCCGGGCCGACGGAGCAGGATAGGGACTGCCTACAGCAACTCCACCCTTTGTATATACTACCACTCTAGAATGTTGAGTGCCTCTATAGCAACTTCTGTTCGAAGAAATTACCGTGGGCGGCCCACCGAGCCGGTCCGGTACCGTTGGCCCCGCCGACCTGCCCCTACACAGGACCCGCCATGCCCACCCTGATCCTCCTTCGCCACGGCCAGAGCGAGTGGAACGCCACCAACCAGTTCACCGGCTGGTACGACAGCGACCTGACAGCCCGCGGCGAGGCCGAGGCCCGCGAGGGTGCCCGCCTGCTGGCCGCCGCTGGCATCCTGCCCGACGTGACCCACACCTCACTGCAGACCAGGGCCATCCGGACGGCGAACCTGGCCCTAGACGCCCTCGGTCGTTCCTGGATCCCGGTTCGTCGGAACTGGCGGCTCAACGAACGGCACTACGGCGACCTCACAGGGCTGGACAAGGCGACCACCAGGGAGCAGTACGGCGTCGAGCAGCTCCAGGCATGGCGGCGGGGCTACTCGACGCCTCCACCACCCATCACGGCCGACAACCCGTACAACCCCAACGACGACATCCGGTACGCCGACATCAACCCACCTCTGGCCGAATGCCTGGCCGACGTGGTCGACCGGATGCTCCCCTACTGGGAGGAGGCCATCGCCCCAGACCTCCGGGCCGGCCACGTGGTGCTGGTGGCTGCGCACGGCAACAGCCTCCGGGCCATGTGCAAGTTCCTTGACGGAATCACCGACGACGACATCACGGACCTGAACATCCCGACCGGAACCCCGCTGGTCTACGACCTGGACGACGAACTGCGTCCGGTCGAGGCGAAGCCGGTGCTGGAGCGCTCGCTGGACCCGGATGCCGCCCGGGCCGCCGCCGCCGCCGTGGCGAAGCAGGCCGGCTGATCCGTTCCGCTGCGGGCGCGGATCGGGCGGGCCCCGAAGGACCCGCCCGTCTCCCTGCGAACCGTCTGGCTCAGCCGGCCAACACCGGCTCCGGGCCGTAGCCCGGCGAACCGTGCTCGGCCACGTCGAGGCCGGCCAACTCCTCCTCAGCCGACACCCGCAGGCCCACCGTGGACTTCAGGACCTTGAACAGGATCGCCGAGGTGCCCAGCACCCAGGCGGCAACGATCACCACGCCGATGGCCTGCACCAGCAGTTGGTCGATGCCGCCACCATAGAAGAGGCCGGCGTCGTCACGTCCCAGGAACGCGTCGTCGTACCTGGCGAACAGGCCGATGGCCAGGGTGCCCCACACGCCGCACACCCCGTGCACGGAGACCGCGCCCACCGGATCGTCGATGCCCCTGCGCTCGATGAACAGCACCGAGTAGACGACGATCACCCCGCCGATGAGGCCGACGACCACCGCACCGGCGAAGGTCATAGTGCCGGTCCCGGCGGTAATGCTGACC
This sequence comes from Acidimicrobiales bacterium, assembly GCA_022452145.1. Classification (NCBI taxonomy): domain Bacteria; kingdom Bacillati; phylum Actinomycetota; class Acidimicrobiia; order Acidimicrobiales; species Acidimicrobiales bacterium. The sequence goes on from JAKURY010000007.1 coordinate 65,373, forward strand.
AGGCCGGCCAGGGCGCCGTTGCCGGCCATGCCGACGTCCATGGCACCGGTCTTCCTCCAGATCACGGCCCCGGCGCCGACCACCCCGGCAGAGGCGGCGAGCAGCGTCGTCATGATGCAGTGGGCCACCCAGTTGTCCATGGCCAGCTCGGAGCCGGCGTTGAAGCCGAACCATCCGAACCAGAGAACGAACACGCCCACCACCACGAAACCGACGTTGTGGCCGGGGATCGCCCGCGGCGTGCCATCGGGTCCGTACTTGCCGATCCTGGGGCCGAGGAACACGGCGCCCATGAGGGCCGCCCAGCCACCAGCGCTGTGCACGATGCTCGAGCCGGCGAAGTCGCTGAACCGGGCGTCGCCGATGTTCAGGTCCGAGAGGATCCCGTCGCCGTGCCAGAACATGTGGACCACCACCGGGTAGATGAACCCGCTCATCACCAGGCTGAACAGCAGGTAGGCGGAGAACTTCGTGCGCTCGGCCATGGCCCCCGAGGCGATCGTCACCGCCGTGGCGGCGAACACCACCTGGAAGAAGAAGAACGACGGCGTGGCCAGCACGTCGCCGTCGGCGAACGACTCGGACATGCCCGAGAGGAAGAAGCTGTCGGTTCCGATAAGGCTGCCGCCGTCGGTACCGAAGGCGAAGCCGAAGCCGACGGCCCAGAAGGCCAGGGCGCCGACCGCCATGTCGGCCAGGTTCTTGGCCATGATGTTGCCGATGTTCTTGGCCCGGGTCATCCCGGCCTCGACCAGGGCGAACCCAGCCTGCATGAGGAAGACCAGGCACCCTGCCAGGATCAACCAGAGGCTGGTCATCAGGGCCGCGTTGTACTCAGCCGGCGTCAACTCCTGGGCCACAGCCGGTGTCGCAGTCAGGACGACGGCGGCCACGACCCCGAAGAGGCCGAAGCCCACCTTGTGGAGCCGGCTCCTTGCTGCCCTGCGGCTCCACGACGTGTTGATTGATCGGGTGATACTTCTCACGATTGCCCCTCCGGAGGTGGACGTCGGTTCGAACGGTCCGAAGGTACGGGTGGTGGATTTCGCCAACGTTCGCTCAGCGTGACAGCCGCGAAACGGTTACCTGACCGGAACCTGACCGGTGCGGATATGGGGCACCCTGGTTGACCCCCGGTTCACAACTACGAAACAGGCGGGAAACAGGCGGCCCCTACGGTCGGGCATGGACAAAAACCCGGATACCCATACGGTCGGGCCATGGACGGCAACGCTGCGATGGAGATGACGGACGTGGCGGTCGTCCGGTGGCCCAGCGAGGACCTCAGGCTGGACGAGTTGAGACAGCGGGGCGTACCGCGCCTGGCCCTCGTCGCCCCCCAGGCTCCACCGTTCGCCCCCGTCGATCCCCTCGAGGACTGGGTACGGCTCCCGGCCGCCGAGGCCGACGTCCGCGCCCGGGTCCTCACGCTGGTCGCCCGGGCCGAGGACCACCTGCAACGACGGCCGGAACTCACCGACGAACGACTCCTGCGCTACGGCCGCTGGTGGGTGACCCTCGCTCCGGCCGACGCCCGCCTGGTCGCCCCGCTGGTCGCCCGATTCGGTGCCGTCGTCAGCCGTGGAGAGTTGGCGAAGGCCGGCTGGCCCGACGGCCTGCCCAGCCGCAACTCGCTGGACGTCCAACTGGGACGGCTCCGCCGACGCCTGGAAGGGTCCGGCATGTCCCTGAGGACCGTACGGTCCCGCGGCTGCGTGCTCGCTTCTGCCGTCTGACCGGGCCTCCGGACGACCGAGTACACCTCGACGTGAGTCTCACCAGACCAGAACGGGCCGATAGTCTCGGCCGACCATGAACGAGCGCAGACTCCGTCCCAACCACGCGGTAATCGGCCTCGGAGTACTCGTCGCACTGTTCACAGCCGCATCCGGCGTCGCCTCGGTGGTGAACGGGTTCCACGACGACTCCCCGGTCACCCGCGAGGTCTTCGCCAACGTCCCCGGTCCACTGAAGCTGGCCTTCTACACGGTCATCCCGGTGCTGATCATCTACGGGGCGGTGCTGTTCTCGTACCGGGTCCAAAACTGGCAGCGGGGCACCCCGGACAATCGGTCCACCAACGCCGGCAACGCCAGGCGGCGCTTCGGCGACTTCCGGTCGGGCGTGTACATGCAGACCCTGCTTCGTGAACCGGCGGCCGGCGTCATGCACGCCCTCATCTACTTTCCCTTCCTCATCCTGCTGGCCGTCACCACGGTGCTCGAGGTCAACCACCAGGTCCCGGAATCGATCAAGTTCCTCCACGGCGACGTGTACCGGGCCTACACGGCGGTGGGCGACATTGCCGGGGTGCTCTACCTGGTCGGCGTGGTGTGGGCGATGCTCCGCCGCTACGGCCCCCCGCGGTTCCGCCCCTATCGGATCCGCATCAAGTCGAAGCCGGAACACGCCGCCGTGCTCCTCGTCTTCCTGGCCATCGGCGTTACCGGATTCGGAGCCGAGGCATTCCGCATCGCGCTGCAGGACTCGCTGGGCGGCCACGGGGCCGAGGCCGAGACGTGGTCCGTCGTCGGCTATCCGCTGGCCATGGCCATCGTGGGGTCCGACTGGCTGGTCGGTGACCTGGCCGGGTGGCACCAGGGCTGGTGGATCGCCCACGTGACATCGTTCATGGCTTTCCTGGCCCTGCTGCCAATAACCATGATCCGGCACATGTTCACCTCGCCGCTGAACATGTACCTGACTGACAGGGACCGCCCCAAGGGCGCCATGAAGGCGATGCCGAACCTCATGGAGACCGAGTTGGAGAGCTTCGGGGTCTCAACCATCGAGGAGTTCACCTGGAAGCAGTTGCTGGACACCGACTCGTGCACGATGTGCGGACGCTGCACCAGCGTCTGTCCGGCACACGCTACCGGCAAGCCGTTGGACCCCCGTGAGATCGTGCTGAAGGCCGGCGAGGTGATGGCGGCCACCGGCACGCCGGTGGTGTCGCCACCCATCGGCACCGACGCCGAGATCTCGGTGCCGGCCAACTGGATGTTCGACCGGATCACAGGTGACGAACTCTGGGCCTGCACGTCGTGTCGGGCCTGCGATGAGATCTGCCCGGTCAACATCGAGATCCTGGACAAGATCCTCGACATGCGGCGGTACCTGTCGCTAATGGAGTCGGACTTCCCCAGTGAGCTGGGAAGCGCCTACCGCTCCATGGAGAACTCGGGAAACCCGTGGGGACTCTCCCAGAGCGAGCGCGCCGACTGGATCGGCGACATCGAGGGAATCGACGTCATCGACGGCGGCGACCCTCTGGAGTCCGAGTACCTCTACTGGGTGGGCTGCGCCGGCTCGTTCGACGACAAGAACAAGAAGGTCTCCAGGGCCATGGCACAGCTGATGCAGCGCGCCGGGGTGTCGTTCTCGATCCTGGGACCGTCCGAGATGTGCACGGGCGATCCGGCCCGACGGTCCGGCAACGAGTACATCTTCCAGATGCTGACCATGCAGAACGTCGAGACGCTCAACTCGATGGGCGTGAAGAAGATCGTCACCCAGTGCCCGCACTGCTTCAACACGCTGGCCAACGAGTACCCGCAGCTCGGCGGCCACTACGAGGTGGTACACCACAGCCAGCTCCTGGAGTGGCTCATCGACCAGGGGAAGTTGGACATGAGCAGCGCACGCCTCGACGAGCGGATCGTCTACCACGACTCGTGCTACCTGGGTAGGCACAACGACGTCTACCAGGCGCCCCGCCGTGTCATCGGCAGCCTGGGCGGCGTCCAGGTTGTGGAGGCGGAGCGCAGCGGGACCAAGGGGATGTGCTGTGGTGCCGGCGGCGGCCGAATGTGGATGGAGGAGGACATAGGCAAGAACATCAACGTCGAACGGTCGCAGGAGCTGCTAGCCACCGGCGCCACCCGCATCGCCACCGCATGCCCGTTTTGCTACGTCATGATCGACGACGGCGTGAAGGGCGAGGGCGTGGAGGAGGACCAGGTGAAGGTCGGCGACATCGCCCTCCACGTACTGGACGCCATAAGGGCCGGCGAGGCGGCCGCGGCCGACGCCACGTCCTGACCACCCACGGACACAACACCCGGGACCACGGCACGGCAGCCCGGCTCAGAGGTCGAAGAACCGGGCGGCGTTGCCGCCCAGCACCGCTTGCCTCTGGTCGTCGACCAGGTGTGTCGAGGTCTCCACGAGCCTGCCGGGATGCTCCTCGCCCAGTAGGAACGGATCGTCGGATCCCAACATCACCCGGTCCGCACCCATCACGCTGACAAGCAGGCGCAGGGCCTCGTCGCTGAACACCATCGAGTCGACGCTGAACCGGTCCACGTAGCTGGACGGCGGCTCGGGGCAGTCGGCCCGCACCAGGTCGCGTCGGCGCCAGGCATTGTCGACCCGCCCCAGTTGGGCGGCGAAGTTGCCGCCTCCGTGGGCGAAGCAGATCCGCAGGTCGGATGGCAACCGCTCGAAGGCCCCGCTGAGAATCAGCGACAGGATGGCCAGGTGTGTCTCGGCGGGCATTCCGACCAGCCACCGCAGCATGTGGGTGGGCATCCGCTCGCCGGCCATGGTGTCCCACGGGTGCACCAGCACCGGTATGGCCTCGGCGGCACAGTGGTGCAAGAACCGCACCATCTCCGGGTCGTCCAGGTTCCGGCCGCCGACGTGGTTGCCGATGTGCACGCCCACATGACCGTCGGCCACCGACCGAGTCGCCTCGGCACAGGCCCTCTCGACGTCCTGGAGCGGAACCTGGCAGAGCGGCCTGAGCCGCTCCGGGTGACCGGCGCACATCTCGAGGGCCAGGTCGTTCACCAGCCGGGCCCACGGTGCGGCGACGACCGGATCCGACGAGTAGCCGAACAGCAGCGGCGTGGCCGACACGACCTGCACGTCAATCCCGTGCCCGTCCATTCGGGCGATCCGCACCTCAGGATCCCACAGCGACGCCTCGACAGGACGAAACTCGGCGTTCCCCGACATGAGGTACCCGGTGCCGTCGCCGTCGTCGCGCAACCACGGCCCGTCGGAACCGAGCATCGCCCCCTGGCCCCGGCTGATCCGGGGAAAGAAGTGGGCGTGGACGTCGACGGTCCGCGGGACCACCGGCTCAGCCCGACCCGGGATGGACGACGCCGCAGTTCGGACAGGTCCGGGCATCGACGTCCGCCGAGAACGCTGCGAACACCGATGGCAGGTCGTCGACGATCGAGGCCACCGCCACCTCGACCCGGTGCAACAGGTGGTGGCACCCGTCGCAGAACCACTCGAAGCCGTCGACCACACCGTCCGGGCGGGCGAACTCGACGACGATCCCGATGCCGTCGGGATCGGTGCGTCGCGGCGAGTGACGGACGTGGGCGGGCAGCATGAACACCTCGCCGGCCCGGATCTCCACGTCACGCGGGGGACATCCCGGTTCCTCCATGAGGCGCAACACCATCGACCCCTCCAACTGGTGGAAGAACTCCGGATGGGGATCGTCGTGGTAGTCGACCCGGCTGGTCCCCCCACCCACGACCATCACGTCCATGGGCGAATCCGTCCAGAGCAACCGGTTGGCCACCGGCGGCTTCAGCTCGTGACGGTGCTCATCGATCCAGGCCTGCAGGTCGAAGGGGAGTCGCACGGCTCAGGTCCCCGCCGGAAGGTGTGCCGTGGCCCTCACCTCGATCAGGAGGTGTGGATGGGGAAGCGCCCGCACCGCGACGGTGGTGCGGGTCGGCGCCGCACTGTCGGCGAAGAAGTAGGCCCACGCCTCGTTCCAGGCATCGAAGTCGTCCATGTCCACCAGGAACGCCGTGACGTCGACGAGGTCGCCCCGGTCCAGGCCGACGGTGGCCAGCACCCGCTCGACGTTGGCCAGCACCGCCCGGGACTGCACGGCGGCGTCCAGCCGCACCGAACCGTCGGCGGCCACCTCGGCACCTTCGATCGATTCGTCGACCCGCCGGGCGCTGGTACCGGACACGTACACGTGGTCGCCGGCCGTCCGGACATGGGGAAACGCGCCCCGGGCCTGCGGCAGGGGGTCGGGACCAACCGTCACCGGTCGAAGTTCTCCCAGTAGCGGCTGGGCCGCGGGCCATCCTGACCCCGGTACTTCGACCCCAGCTCGCTGGAGCCGTAGGGCCGGTCGGCGGGAGTGGTCATCCGCATGAAGGAGATCTGCCCGATCTTCATACCCGGGTAGAGGGTGATGGGAAGGCTGGCCACGTTGGACAGCTCCAGCGTGAGCTGGCCGTCCCACCCGGCGTCCACATACCCGGCGGTGGAGTGGATGAGAAGGCCGAGCCGTCCGAGGCTGGACTTGCCCTCCAGGCGGGCCACCAGGTCGTCGGGTACCGCCACGCGTTCCGAGGTGGAACCCAGCACGAACTCTCCGGGATGGAGCATGAACGGGTCGTCGTCCGACACCTCAACCTGCTCGGTCAGTGCCGAGAGGTCGGTCCGGACGTCGATGTGGCCCATGGTGTGGTTCCGGAACACAAGGAACCGGTGGTCCAGGTGGAGGTCTATCGAGGACGGCTGCACACACGAGTCGTCGAAGGGGTCGATGACGATGCGCCCGGCGGCGATCTCTTCGCGGAGGGAGCGGTCGGAGAGGATCATGGCCCGCCGATGCTAGGCCGGGTCGGGCGACGCCGCAGCCGGCGTCTTAGACGTCGGAGCTGCCGACAGTCCGGCCGGTCCAGGGGTTGGTACCGAAGAACTGGCGGATCAGCGCCTCGTAGTGACCGAGCGGGTTTGAGTCGTAGCCCGGGTCGAAGGCTGGCGAGTCGTACTCGGAGCAGAACTCCTCGGTGAGGGCGTAGTGCGGCGAGTCGGCATAACGGTCGCGGGTGTTGCGGTCCATACCGAGATGGTGCCAGAAGTAGTACCCCTGGAAGATGCCGTGGTGCTCCACCATCCAGTGGTTGGCCTCGGACACGAACGGCTTGAGGATCGCCGCCCCCACATCAGGATGGTTGTACGGAGTGAGCGGATCGCCCAGGTCGTGGAGCAGGGCGCACAACACGTACTCGTCGTCCTGACCGTCGCGTTCGGCCCGGGTGGCGGTCTGGAGGCTGTGCTCGAGGCGATCGACAGGAAAGCCGCCATAGTCATCGCGCAGGTGTTCGAACTGCTCGAGGATTCGGCTGGCGAGGACAGCTTCGAGTTCGCCGCGCTGTTCCATGATCAGCATCCAGTCGTCCTGCGTGGACTCCTGGAACGAACGGAACGACGCCCGAGGGGGAGTGGCCTGGTCGGTCATGGTGTGTCAAGCATCTTGTCGAATTGTGCCTCGGCCACAGCCGTAGCCTCGGGGTCGGGGCCCGGTCCGGGCGTCGCCAGCGACCAGTGGTGGCCGTAGGGGTCGACGAGGCGGGCGTAGCGGTCGCCCCAGAACACGTCCTCAGGACCGTGTAGCAGCGTGGCACCGGCGGCCACTGCCCTCTCGATGGAGGCATCCACGTCGGGGACGTCGCGGTGCAGGCAGACCGGCGTGCCGCCAATTGCGGTGGGCGAGGTGCCCCGGCCACCGTGCATCTCGGGAAAGTCGTCGACCACAAAGATTACGAACCCGTCGAACGAGACTTCGGCATGGAGCACGCGCCCGTTGTCGAGGGCATGGCGGAACAGTTCCTCGGCGCCGAACGCCTCCTCGTAGAAGTCGAGCGCCGCGGCAGCGCCGTCCACGCAGATCTCCGGGACGACCTCGGTGCGCATGGGTCGGTGGGTCTCGGCCATGGTGATCCCCTTCGCCTCGTCGCGAACCTAGACCGCGCGCCCCATCCGGCACCTGCCAGACGGCTGTGAATCCGGCAAGATCGCTACGCTGGCGGCTCCCGCGGGTGTAGTTCAATGGTAGAACCCCAGCTTCCCAAGCTGATGACGCGAGTTCGATTCTCGTCACCCGCTCCACCGGGCCACGTCAGCTGCGTCGACCTCCGCGGGCCTGCTCGGCAGCACGTTTCGCCCGGGTCAGCTCGACCCTCGCCGGCATCTTCCCGTAGTGGGCGTCGAGGGGATAGCAGCCCGAGACCAGGCCGTTGCGGGGAGCCGTCGTGCAGTCGCTGAACGTGCGACAGACCCGTCGCCTGTCCAGCCCCCGCCCCTCGACCACGTCCGCCGGCAGGTCGTGGTAGCTGAGCGCCATCCTCCCGATGCCCACCGCGTCGACCCGCCCCGACCGCACCTCGGCCTGTGCCACGTGCGGCAGCCACTCCTGGAGGTACGAGTACCCGGAACCGACGAACACCAGGTCCGGATGACGGGCCTTCAGCTCTGCGGTGGCATCCAGCAGTCGTACCACGTCGACCAGCGGGTCCTGTGGCGGTAGGTAGCCGTCCGAGGGAGGGAAGTAGGCCGGCCTCTGGGCATGGGGGCAGTGGTACGGACTACCGGCGGTGGTGCAGACCATCGACACACCGACCTCGGCCAGCAGGGCCAGCAACCGGTCGGGTTCCTCCAGGTCGATGCCCACCCCGGAGCCGTCACCGCCGAAGGCGTGGCGGTACTCCCCATCCGATGCTGGCACGCCCACGCCGTCCGGTCCGGCGATGAACGGGACCAGGTCGTAGAGGCTGAGACGCACACCGAGGCCGAGCGCGGGCACCCGTGACCTGATGGCCTCCAGGGTCCGACGGTGGAAGCGGCTCCGGCCGTCGAGGTCGCCCCCGTACGGACCGGGACGGTCCACACCACTGAGCATCTCGTGGAGGAGGTAGCCGTGGCAGGCCTTCAGGTCGACGAAGTCAAAGCCTGCATCGGCGGCCATGGCGGAGGCCTCCACGAACCTGTCCGACAGTTCGTCCAGCTCGTCGTCGGAGAGGACGGAGGCATCGGTTATCGGAACGCGGTGGTCGAGGAGCGGATGTCGATACCCGACACGGGGGACCGGGTTGCCGGAGGGTCGCGACCACCTACCGGAATGGGTGAGTTGCAGTCCGACGAGGAGGTCGTCGGTACACCCGAACCGCTCGACATGGGCGGCTACCAGCCGGGAACGGAGCCCCGAAAGGTCGTCCACGGCGTCCGCACCCATGCACAGCTGGTTGGGGTTGGCACGACCGTCGGCACGGACCGCCACGGCCTCGCCACCCCAGACCAGCTTGGCGCCGCTGGTTCCGAACCGTTCCCAACGTCGGCGGACCAGGTCGGTAGGACGACCGTCGCTCGTGGCGTCCCAGCCCTCCATGGGCAGCACGGCGAACCGGTTTCCGACCGTACGCGTCACCCCGTCGGCCAGCCCTACGTCGAACGGCCGGGCCAGGGGAGCGTCCGTACCGTCGACCAGCTCGGCATCAAAGCAGAGGTCCAGGCCGACCCCGTCCAGGTGGGCTCGGAACGCGTCGGCATCGGCCAGCTTCCGCACCTGGACGATGGGGCGACGGTCTGTCACGGCAGCACGCCCAGACGCTCTGCGATGTCCCTGAGCACGTCGACGTCGGCATCCGGGCGCAGGGTGACGCCGTCGGGGACCCGGCTGGAGCCGATCCAACCCCGGAGTTCCAGGAACAGCGCCGCATCGTGGCGGTAGCCGGGCACGGGCTCCCGGAACGTGAAGTCGCCCAGTTCCTGCAGCAGGTTGTTCAACTCGAAGAACCCGGGGTCGCCGGTCGCCCACATCCGGTCCCTCTCGGCGAACCGGTCGGGGGCGAAGGTGCTCAACCCGAGGAGGTAGTCGGAGCCGTACATGACCATGTCGATGGCCAGGTCGTTGCCGGTCAACACCATGAAGTCGGGCCTGGCCTCGTCGCGTGCCGCAAGCCTCTCCCACTCCGGCACGCGGTCCAGCGAGGAGTGCTTGGCACCCACACAGGCATCGATGCCCAGGAGCTCCCGATAGGCGTCCAGGTCGTAGATCCGGCCATAGGGCACGAACATCGGCCCCAGCTCGAACGCCAGGAACCGATCGCACTGTTCGGCCAGCGCGGCGTGGGCGCCGACCCAGCCGTCACCGTCCAGCGCCGTCAGCCCGTGGGTTGGGAAGACGATCGGCAGGCCGCCCCGGGCGGCGATGCGGTCGACCTGGCGGCGGTAGCCCTCCAGGTCGAACCGGTCACCGGCCCGGTCGTCAAGGTGGGCGCCCGCCACGAACCCGTCGCTGTTGGCGGCAGCCACCTCCAGGACCCGGTCCCTGGTGGCCTCGTCGAGCACCTGGACGAAGCCGGTGTCCATGTTCACGGCCGGGGTGAGGCCAGCTCCGGCGGTGCGAGCCACGTGGGAGGCGAGGCCGTCCCAGTCGACGGCGCCGCCAGCGGTGTGGGGCAGCAGGACGGCCGACATGCCGGTGATGGTCCGTCGGGGACGGACTCGTGCATCCGGATGGGTGACCACAGGCTCGACCGCGTCCATCAGTCCTTCCCGGCGAATCGCAGCCGGAGCAAGGCTTCCACGTCCATCTCCTCGTGCGGCTCGGTGGCCCGGTCACGTTGGTGCTCCAGCAGGACCCGAGCCGCCTCCGGTGGAACCGGCAGCTGGTCCGGCCCAGACCCGGTTCCCGTCGGGCCGGCCCACACGGTGCAGGACAGGACGTGTTCACCCGGTTCGAGGTCGCCCTGGAGGACGGGCACCGCGGTGGACGGGGCCAGCATCCCGGCGTTGGGCGGCAACGGTCGTACCGAACCGGTCCGGCTCCCGTCGCCGTCCACGAGCCCACTGCGATCGTGCACCGTCCGAACCTCGACGGCGCCGTCGGACAGCACGACCTCGACGTCCGACGGACCCTCGGTGAGGCGGATCGATTCGACGGCCACCGCGAAGCCCGTCTCGACGACGGACAGGGCACGCCCGGTGCGGATGAGGTGGAGGCGGTGGTGGCAGGTCGCTCCCCCGGCCAGCACGGTGTCGACCACCACGTCGGGCCACGGACGCCACCTCGACCACAGCATCGGACCGTCGACCGGGTCGTCCTGGATGAACGCCTCCTCGACCCGGGAGCGGCTCTGCCGGTCCGCCCCGTCAACCAGGACGATCGTGGAGTCAGTCATCGGGGCGCCGTAGTGGAACTCGACCTCGCCGCCGAACCCGTAGCGCGAGGAGTAGGCGAACTTCTCGTACTTGGCCGCCGTCTGCTCGATGAACCGGACACGCGACGACCGCTTCCCCGACAGGGCGACGGCATGGTTCTCGTCCCGGTCGAGGATCCAGCCGGCCGGCGGCTGGGCCACCGGGCGATCCAGTGGGGGTTGCGGGCCCTCGTCCGCCGTCCAGAACGGGTGGTCGTCAGGGGCGGCCACTGCCGCGAACGCCTTCATGGCCCAGTAGGGCGACCCCGCCGAGTTGTAGCCCTCGGCGAGGCGTCGGTTGTCGTACCCGTATCCGATGGACAGGACACCGTCGCGGTCCGAGATCGGCCGGTCGGCCCACCAGCGCAGATGGCGGGCCCAGTGGCCGCGGGCCTCGTCCCACGGCACGCCCTCGACGTCGGCCAGGGCATAGGCCCCCCACAGGCTGGACTGGGCGAACCGGTAGGTCATGCTCCGGCCGTACGGGATGCCGGCGCCGTCGGGGCCAAACCAGTGGCAGAACTCGGGGCCGAACACCCGGGCTCGTTCCAGGTACCGGCCCGCCGCTTCTCGGTCGCCGAGCCCGGAGGCGTGGAGTACCAGTCCGTAGGTGTGGAAGGCGAACGGTAGGTACCAGTCGACGTTGCCGAGCACGCCGTCCCGGTACCAGCCGTCGGACACGTGGTACTCCTCGATCCGCTCGACGGACCGCTGTGCGGCAGCCGGATCGCCCGGAGCGCCGATCCGTTCCCGACCAACGTGGACCAACAGCCTGAAGAACTGCCAGTTGTTGGCTGCCGGCTCGAACTCGTCGATTCCGTCCAGCCATGCCAGCACCCGCTCCTTCGCCCCGTCGCCGAGCGGGTCCCAGAAGTGCTCGGGGGTGAAGGCAATGGCGAAGCCGACGGCCGCCATCTCGACCATCCTCTGGTCGGTGTCCCCGGTGCAGGCCCCCCAGTACTCCCCACCGTCCGGGTCGGTGCCGGCGACCAGGCCCTCGCACCACCGGTCCCAGTGGTCGAAGTGCCCGCCACCGACAACCAAGGGCACGATCCCGTAGAGCGGTCGGGCATACCCCTCCAGCTCGGCCACCCGCCGGGGGAACAACGCTGCACCACTCCCCAGGCGGACCCTGGCGCCGCCCGGTGACATGTGGGGGAGGACCGGTTCGACCAGGTCGCGGACGGCCTGCTGGGCATCGGCCTTCGTGGCGAACAGGTTGCCGGCCATCGGGTTGGCCCGGGGATCAGGCATCGGTGGGCTCCCCGGCCCCCAGCCAGGTTCGTAGCGTCACCGCGTCACCCGGCAGGTTGGCCGGGTCGTCGTCTAGTACGTACTCGAGGAAGGCGTAGCGCTCCCTACCGCCGTCGGTCCACGGGTCCGGGCCGCTGGGCTCCTCCAGGGCCCGTTCCCAGACCCCGGCACCATCGGCCAGCGGCTGCCGGTCGTCGAACCCGGTTCCCCAGGAGAAAACGTGGAGGTGGGAAAGCCGTGGGCGGACTGCCGCCAGTTCCTCCAGGGCCGACGCATCGTCGAGTGACGGGTTGGGCTGCCAGTAGGTGAACAGGTTCGGCCTATTCACGGCAGACAACAGGTCGAGAGTCGATGCCGCCGTCTCGGTGAGCGTCCCCGGATGGAATTCGAGCGACGTGGTCAGGCCCCTCTCAGCAGCCACGGCCGCTAGGGCGTCAACGCCGGCGGCGACCTCCTCCCGTTCGGTCGCCGGCGCGTCGGGGAGCACGCCGAACGGAGCCCAGATCCGCAGGTTGGTGACCCCGAGAGCGCCCGCCGTGTCGGCGGCCCGGGCACCGTCGTCAGTCGTGGACCGGCCGGCCATCAGGTACGTCCCGTAGGACGGGCAGGCCAACCCCGCTTCGGCGCACCGTCGGCCCATCGCGGTGGCCCGACCCAGGTCACCGACCTGCACGTGCACGTCGGCCCCCCATTCGATTCCGGCCAGCCCCGCGTCGGCGGCCGCCGTGAGGACCTCCTCGGCGGCCAGGGTCCGGAAGGTGATCGAGCAGAGCCCGGCCTTCACCCTGGTCACGCGATCCGGTCCATGGCGTCCCGGGTCACCGGGTGAAGCGGCGGTCGTCCGGCCACGAAGCGCTCGACCTCGGTGACGGCCAGGTCACCCATGCGGGCGACCTCGCTGCCCATCGACCCCGCGATGTGCGGGGTGAGCACGACGTTGGGAAGGTCGTAGAGCGGGGATTCGCTCGGAACCGGCTCGGGGTCAGGGGTGTCCACGAAGGCGTTGAGTCGCCCCGAGACGAGCTCAGCCGTCAGGGCGTCGGTATCGACCAGCCCGCCCCGGGCGGTGTTCAACAGCCAGGCACCGTCCCGCATGGTGGCCAGTTGATCGGCGCCGACCATGTGGCGGGTGGACGCCAGGAGCGGGGCGTGGAGGGACACCAGGTCGGAGGAGGCCAGCAGTTCGTCCATGTCCACGAGTTCCACCCCCAGCTCCAGTGCCTCCCTGTCGGTCAGGTACGGGTCGGCGACCACCACCTCGACATCGAGGCTTCGAAGTCGTTCGATCACCAACCTTCCGATGGTCGAGGCACCCACCAGGCCTATGCGGCGGCCCCGGCTGCCCATCCGCGCCTGGTCGACAACGGCCGTACGGCCCCTCGCATCCCGATGCCTATCGCGGACGGCAAACACGTCCTTGGTGATCATGATGATGGCGGCGAACGTGAATTCGGCAACGGGGACGGCGTTAGCCGAGGCGGCCGAGGTGACGACGATGCTCCGGTCCCACAACGACTCGGTGACCAGCGACCGGACGGTGCCGGCAGCGTGTGCCACGAGCCGAAGTCTCGGGAGTGTGACCAGGCATTCGGCACCCAACATCGGACACCCCCATCCGGTCACCAGCACCTCGACGGTGCTGGGAACCTCGGTCGCGGTTGCGAAAGCGACAGGCGCCACCAGGTCGACCACCGACTCGAGGCGCCCACGGGCATCGACCGACAGGACGAGCGCCTCCAGTCCGGGGAGCATCAGCAGTGCGGCAGGCGGCCGATCGATGGCGGGCATGGCATCCCATGGTCGCCCACTCCCCCATCAGAGGCCAATACACGTCGATCTGCGGCGACGTCTTGCCGAAAGTAATCAAAGGTTATACGATCAGGTTGAGGTGGTAACCCCCGGACGACGGGAGCAGCGGTGCACACACTGGAGAGCCACGTGCAGGGCGCCTGGCATGCGCCCTCGGCCGAGGGGGTCGTCACACGCCACGCTGTCACCGGCCGGCCAGTCGCCGCCGTGTCCAGCGACGGGGTCGACTTCGGCGCCATCGCCGCCTACGCCCGCGACGTCGGCGGTCCTGCCCTGCGGTCCATGACGTTCCACGAGCGGGCGGCGCTGCTCAAGGCCCTCGGCCAGCACCTCATGGCCGAGAAGGAAGGTCTCTATGCCCTATCCACGGCCACCGGGGCGACCCGGAACGACTCGTGGATCGACATCGAGGGTGGAGCCGGCGTGCTGCTGGGCTACGCCTCGAGGGGCCGCCGTGAGCTACCCGACGGCCACGTCCTCCTGGATGGCGAACCCGAGATGCTGGCCCGTGACGGTTCGTTCATCGCCGCCCACATTGCAACAGCGCGCCACGGCGTGGCCATCCAGGTCAACGCCTTCAACTTCCCGTGCTGGGGCGCCCTCGAGAAGCTGGCCCCAGCCCTGCTGGCCGGCATGCCCACCATCATCAAGCCGGCGACCCCGACCGCCTTCCTGACCGAGGCCATGGTGCGTTGCATCGTGGAGTCCGGGATACTCCCCGACGGGGCCCTCCAGCTGGTGTGTGGCGGCGTCGGCGACCTGTTCGACCACCTCGGTGGCCAGGACCTGGTCGGGTTCACCGGCTCGGCCACCACCGCAGCGCACCTGCGGACGCAGCCGACGCTGGTAAAGCGCTCGGTCCGGTTCAACGCCGAGGCCGATTCGCTGAACGCAGCCATCCTCGGATCTGCTGCCACGCCGGGCACCGACGAGTTCGACCTGTTCGTGGCCGAGGTCGTCAGGGAGATGACTGTCAAGGCCGGCCAGAAGTGCACGGCCATCCGCCGGATCCTGGTCCCAACCCCGCAACTCGATACGGCGACCGAGGCCATCGCCTCCGCGTTGGCCGAGGTGCGGACCGGTGATCCGACCGACGAAGCCACCGACATGGGAGCCCTCGTGGGCATCGCCCAGCGCAACGAGGTGGCCGCCGCGGTCACCACGTTGCGAACTGCTGCCGAGGTCGTCGTCGACACCTGCACCTTCCACGAGGTCGACCCGTCGGTCGGCGCCTTCCTCGCCCCGACGCTGCTACGTGCCACCGATCCCGATGCACCGGCCATCCACGCCACGGAAGCGTTCGGACCGGTAGCCACCCTCGTCGGCTACGAAGGACCGGACGACGCGGTCCGGCTGGCCGCACTCGGCGAGGGCAGCCTCGTGGCATCGGTCTACAGCGGTGATGCCGACGAGGCCGCGGCCATCACCCTCGGCATCGCCGCCCACCATGGCCGGGTCCACGTTGTCGACGCCTCGGTGGCCACCAGCAGCACCGGCCACGGCTCGCCACTCCCCATGCTCGTGCACGGCGGCCCCGGACGTGCCGGCGGTGGTGAGGAGATGGGCGGACTGCGCGGCCTCAGGCACCACCTCCAGACCACCGCCGTGCAGGGCTCACCCGACGTGCTCACGGCCGTCACCGGCCAGTGGATGCCCGGTGCGACTCGCCACGTCGACAGGGGCCATCCGTTCCGACTGCACTTCGACGACCTGGAGGTGGGCACTGCGCTCCGCACGGGTTCGCGCACCGTCACCCTCGACGACATCGAGGGCTTCGCCGAGTCCACCGGAGACCACTTCTACGCTCACATGGACGAAGAGGCGGCGGCGGCCAGCCCGATCTTCGGCGGACGGGTCGCCCACGGCTACCTGGTGCTGTCGCTGGCCGCCGGCCTGTTCGTGTGGCCCGATCCCGGGCCCGTGCTGGCCAACTACGGCATCGACCGCTGCCGTTTCGCCAAGCCCACCTACCCCGGTGACACCCTGACCGTCTGGCTGACCGCCAAGCGCAAGACCCTGCGGGCCGGAGCCGGCTACGGCGAGGTGGCGTGGGACGCCCAGGTCCTCAACCAGGGCGACGAGGTGGTCGCCGCCTACGACGTGCTGACAATGGTGGCCAACAGACCCGGCCTGAACGGCGCACCGGAAGAGACGGCCTGATGGGCCGCAGCTGGGAGTCCATGGACGACTTCGAGGCCTTCCTGGACGACGGCGGGATCGTCGAGGTGGACGACGACATGCCCGACACCTACCGGCGGGCCGTGTTCGCCTTCATCGAGATGCACGCCAACTCTGAGATCATGGGTGGCCTCACCGAACGGGAGTGGATACCCAAGACCCCGGGCCTGCGCCACAAGATGTCGGTGCTGGCCAAGACGCAGGACGAGATAGGGCACGGCCACCTCCTCTACATGGTGGCCGCCGACATGGCCATCAAGACCCGGCGGGAGATGCTCGAGGACCTGTTCGCCGGAAGGTCGAAGTTCCACAACGTGTTCCACTACCGGGCCAAGACGTGGGGCGACCAGGTCGCCATCTCGTTCCTGGTCGACTCTGCGGCGCTTGCCAGCCAGCAGGCGGTTCTCAAGAACTGCTCCTACGGCCCGTACCGTCGGATCCTCCGGCGAATCGTCGCCGAGGAGGGGTTCCACATGCGGATGGGCGAGGAGCGGATGATGCTCATCGCCGAGGGGACCGAGGTCCAACGGGTGATGTTCCAGCAGTCGATCGACGACTGGTGGTGGCCGTCTCTCCAACTCTTCGGCCCCGACTCGAAGCCCGGCGACCAGTTGCTGCGCTGGCACATCAAGTCGGAGCGCAACGAGGTGCTGCGGGCACGCTGGGTGCAGAAGTACGCCCCCCTGCTGACGTCCTACGGGTTCACCATCCCGGACCCGGGCATGGTCCACGACGCCGACGCAGGTACCTGGACCTCCGGGCCCATCGACTGGGAGCCGCTGAAGAGGACCCTGGCCATGGGTGGACCCGACTCGGCCCGGCGAATAGCCGAGGCGGCCGCCAGCTGGGTCGACACCCGATGGGTACGCCAGGCCCTGGACGAGGCTCCAGTGGGAGCGGCGGCATGACTGACGCCCTCCGGGAGCGGGTCCGCTCGGCGGTTGCCGCCGTCGACGACCCCGAGTACCCCGGCATCTCCATCACCGACCTCGGCCTGGTGGAGGCCCTAGACGTCACCCCCGACGGCGACGTGGTGGTCGGCCTCATACCCACCTTCTCCGGATGCCCGGCGCTCTCGATGATCGCAGATGACGTCCGTTCCGCCGTCGCCGGCCTGGACGGGGTGACCACGGTGGACGTCCGGTGGCTGGGTGCCCCCGTCTGGACCATCGACCGGGTCACCGACGTGGCGCGGGCCACCATGGCCCGGGAGTTCACCGTGGCGGTCCGCATCGGTCGGGAGCCGGTGTCCTGCCCGCGCTGTGGATCGTCCACCATGGAGGACTCGATGTTCGGACCCAGCCGCTGCCGGGCGGTGCACGTCTGTCCGTCGTGCGCCGAGGTCGTCGAAGTGATGCGGGCCTAGGGGGCGGAGGATGCGGCGCTACGAGGTGTTCCTGAAGAAGGACGGCAAGGACGAATACCGGCACGCCGGGTCCCTGGATGCCCCCGACGACGGCCTGGCCCTGCTGCTTGCCCGGGAGAGCTACCTGCGCCGCGCAGAGGGCGACCGCCTCTGGCTCGTCGACCGCGACCACATCATCGTGGGTGACGGGGAGTTCGTGGCCCCCAACGCCGACAAGCCCCACCGTCACAACGACGGCGAGCGCATAGCCGCCCGCCGGAAGAGGCTCCGCGCCGAGGCCGGGCAGGACACCGGACCCGGGGAGGTCGGGTGAGCGGCCTGGGCGGAGGCACCCGGGAGTTCCTCCTGGCCTTCGCGGACGACGAGCACCTCATTGGTCAGCAGCACGCCGAATGGATAGGCATGGCGCCGTTCCTGGAGGAGGACCTGGCGTTCTGCTCCATCGCCCAGGACGAGCTGGGCCATGCGGCCTCCCTCTACGCCATCGTGGCCGGCGATGGCGACCCGGCCGGCGACGCCGTCGACGACCGGGCGATCGACGACCTGGCATTCCACCGCGAACCCAGGGACTGGCGATCGGCACAGTTCGTGGAGGTGGCCTCGACCGACTGGGCCCACGCGCTGGCCCGCCACTGGCTGTACGACGCCGCAGAGGAACTCCGCTGGGCCCTGGTAGCCGATTCCACGCTCACCCCGCTGGCCTACGCGGCGCAGCGTGCCTGCCGGGAGGAATCGTTCCACCTGCGCCATGCCGACGGCCTGCTCGACCTGCTGCTGCCGGTCTCGGACAGCGGCGACCGGATCCGGGCCGCAGTGGTGGACCTCCTCCCGCTGTCCCTCGGTTTGTTCGACCCCGTGGCCGGCGAGGCCGAGGCTGTGGCCGACGGCGTGGCCACGGCGCCGTTCGACACCCGCCTAGCCGCATGGACCGAACGGGTCCGGGGACGGTTCGGCATTGACCCGGCGACCGTCGCCAGGCCTGGCCACAGCGGGAGGACCGTACGGAGTCCCGACTTCGCCCCCCTCCTGGAGCGCATGCGCGAGGTCTTCGCCCTGGACCCGTCCGCCATCTGGTAGGTCGCTCGGGAACGAGCCTTCCGGGCGGGCGCGTTACGGTTCGCCACCATGGTGCTTGGCCCCGACGAGGTGATCGTCGCAGACGACTACCACACGGCCGGCGAGCCCTTCCGGATCGTCGACCTCGGCCCCATGGAGGGCGACTCCGTCCTGGACCGACGTTCCTGGGCCATGTACAACCTCGACGACCACCGGCGTTTCCTCTGCAACGAGCCGCGTGGCCATGCCGACATGTACGGCGGCATGGTCGTCCCGCCCGACGACCCCGACGGCGACGTGGGCGTCGTGTTCTTCCACAAGGACGGCTTCTCCACGGCCTGCGGCCACGGGACCATCGCCATGGCCACCTGGGCCATCGACACGGGACGCATCCCCGCTCCGGACAGCGGCGAGGTGCCGATCGTGGTCGACGTACCGTCGGGCCGACTCCACACCGTCGCCATGGTCGAGGCAGGTCGGGTGGCATCCGTCCGGTTCACCAACGTCGTGTCGTTCGTATCGGCCACAGGGCTCGTCGTAGACACCTCGTTCGGGTCGGTAACAACTGAGATGTCGTTCGGGGGCGCCTTCTACGCCTCGGTCGCCATCGACGACCTCGGGCTGACCGCCACCGCCGACCGGGTGGACGACCTGATCACCCTGGGTCGGGAGGTCAAAGCCACCCTCGACGACCATCCGACCACCGCACACCCGACCGACCACCGGTTGTCCGGACTCTACGGAACGATCATCCACGAGACCATCGGGGATGACCCCCTGCAGGAACGCAACGTGACGATCTTCGCCGACGGCCAGGTCGACCGGTCGCCGTGCGGATCCGGCACCTCGGCCCGACTGGCCCTTCTCCACCACCACGGTCGGATCGCGGTCCATGCCCCGTTCGAGAACCACGGCGTGGCCGGAGGCACGTTCACCGGTCGGATAGTCGATGTCACCGGCGCCGGCGTAGTCACCACGGTCGAGGGCTCGGCCCACCGACACGCCACCAGCACATTCCACCTGGACCCCCACGACCCGATCGGGTTGGGGTTCGGGTTCCGCTGATCGACGGAGCGATGGCTGGCATGCTCCCCCACTACGACGCCGAGGCCATCCGGGCCGTCGTCGACATGCCGACGTGCATCGAGGCGCTCCGGGTGGGATCCCGGGAACCGGGTGACCTCCATCCCCGCACCCAGGTGTCCCTCGGCCCGGCCGACGACTTCCTGATGATGCCGGCGGTGTCGGCGGCCGGTATCGGCGTGAAGGTCGTCAGCGTCGTCTCCGGCAACCGTGACCGGGGCCTGCCGCTGATCCACGGCTTCTATCTCTACTGCGACCGGGAGACCGGTGTTCCGACCGCCACCCTGGACGGATCGGCACTCACCACGCTGCGGACCCCGGCCGCCTCAGCGCTGGCCGCCGACCTGCTGGCACGACCCGATGCCACCACGCTGGGGATCTTCGGTACCGGCGTCCAGGCCCGGGGACACGTCGACGCCATGCTGGCGGTACGCCCTGACACCACCCGGATCCTCGTGACCGGACGCTCCGAGGGCTCCACCGAGGCGTTCGTCGCCGACCTGGACGCCGGAGGTCGGGAGGCCATCTCAGCTTCTCCACAGGAGACCGCGGGCTGCGACATCGTGTGCGGCTGCACGTCATCAGCCACGCCGGTCGTGCCCACGGGCGCCGTACGGCCGGGCGCCCACGTCGGGCTGGTCGGCTCGTACTCGATGGCCCGTCGGGAGGTCGACGCCCACCTAGTGAACAGGGCCTCGGTGTTCGTGGACGACCGCCACGCCGCAGCCGAGGAGGCCGGCGACCTCATGGTTCCGGCCGAAGCCGGCGAATGGTCGTTCGACTCCGTGGTCGGCGACCTGGCCGAGCTCTGCCGCGGAACGGTCGGTCGGACGTCGGACGACGAGGTAACCCTGTTCAAGTCGGTCGGGCTGGCCGCCTGGGACCTGATCGTGGCCTCCGCGGTGGTCCGGGCCGGCTGACGGCCCGGCGGAGCCGGACCTCGCTGGCCGGCTCCCGAGTGGATCTAGGATTCGTGGGTGCCCGGCGCCCCCTTCGACCCCGTCGACGTCACCGGACTCCCCGTCGACCAGAAGCGGAAGCTCCAGGGCGAGCGCCTGGCCGCCCTGGTGGCCCGCCTCACCACCAGCGGCAACCCCTTCTGGACGGAGCGCCTGGCCGACGTCGACCCGGCGGGCATCACCTCAGTGAACGACCTGGCGTCGCTGCCCTTAACCGTCAAGCAGGACCTGCGCGACCAGTACCCGCTGGGCATGGTGACCACCCCCATGGCGGGCACCACCCGTCTCCACGCCAGCTCGGGCACGAGCGGCAAGCCGACCATCGTCGTCTACACCCCGAACGACCTCTCCATCTGGGCCGAGGTCAACGCTCGGGCGCTGGCTCTGGCCGGCACCCGCCCCGACGACATCCTCCACAACGGCTACGGCTACGGCCTGTTCACCGGCGGCCTTGGCCTCCACTACGGCGGAGAGCGGCTGGGCTGCACCGTCGTTCCGGTCTCCGGCGGCAACACCACCCTCCAACTCCAACTGCTGGAGGACCTGGGTAGCCGGGTCATGTCGGCCACGCCGTCGTTCTCCCTCGTGCTGGCCGAAAGGGCCCACGCCCAGGGCATCCGCGACCGGCTGAAGGTCGAGATCGGCATCCTGGGAGCCGAACCGTGGTCCGAGGGGATGCGCACCCGAATCCAGGACGCCTGGGGGGGCGGGTTCACTGCGCTGGACATCTACGGCCTCTCAGAGGTGATAGGTCCCGGTGTGGCCATGGAGGCACCGGACGACCTGGGGGCCCTGAACGTGTTCGACGATCACTTCCTGCCCGAGATCGTCGACCCGGGGACCGGTGCGCCCGTGGCGGACGGCGAGTTCGGCGAGCTGGTGTTGACCACGCTCACCAAGGAGGCCATGCCTGTCCTGCGCTACCGAACCGGCGACATCACCCGGATCCTCCCCGACGGCGGGGTCGACGGCCGACACTGGACCCGCATGGCACGCCTGACCGGTCGGGCCGATGACATGCTCATTATCCGGGGCATCAACGTGTACCCCCGCGAGATCGAAGCTGTGCTCATGGACGACCCCGACGTGGGCGCCAACTACGCCATCGTCGTAGACCGGCGGGGCTCCATGGTCGAGCTGCGGATCCGGGCCGAGGCCACGGCCGACGCCGCGGACCGCCTGTCGGCCGCCGCTGACCGGATCGCCAGGGTCATGGCCGACCGGATCCGGATACGGGCCGACCTGGAGCTGGTCCCCGAGGGCTCCATGCCCCGTACCGAGGTCGGCAAGGTCAAGCGGGTCTACGAACAGGTCGACGACACGGATCCACTGGCCTGAGGGGACCCTCCCATCGCCAGAAGCCCCCGGACCGACCGGTCAACCATCAAACCGCGGGACGGCGAACCGACGGAATGGCAGATAGGCGAACCGTCGGTCTCCAAGGCAGAAAACAGTTTCCTGATGGTCCGTCAGATTCTCTCTACCACTAGCGTTGTTCGACGTGCTCGACCGCCCGTGCATCCCGGCCGACGACGACGCCGACTCGCCCGAACAGCTGTCCTTCAGGGCATCGGCACGCGCCTTCCTGGCAGCCCACGCCGAGCCGCGCGCCGAGGTCGACCCCTGGCAGGTGTCCGGCTTCCCCGACGATGACGAGGCGAGGGCCTACTTCGAGCACGGACGGGCCTGGCAGCGCACCCTGGCCGCCCATGGCTGGGCCGGCCTCACATGGCCCGTCGAGTACGGCGGGGGGGGCCACCCGGCGTGGGCCGAGCGCATCTTCGCCGAGGAGGCCACCACATACGGATCGGGTCCCGGTTTCGTAGGCGCCACCATCGCCATGCTGGGCCCCACCCTGCTGGCCCACGCCACCCACGACCTCAAGGCCCGACACCTACCCTCGTTGATCAGCGGCGAAGTGGCCTGGTGCCAGTTGTTCAGCGAGCCGGGCGCCGGATCCGATCTGGCCAGCCTGGCCGCCCGTGCCGTCCTGGACGGCGACGAATGGGTGGTGGACGGCCAGAAGGTCTGGAACTCGTGTGCCCAGTTCGCTCAATGGGGCTTCCTGCTGGCCCGCACCGACGCTGACGCCCCAAAGCACCGCGGCATCACGTTCCTGCTGGTCGACATGTCATCGCCAGGCATCGAGGTCCGACCACTGGTCCAGGCCAACGGCTCGTCCCACTTCAACGAGGTCTTCCTGTCCGGCGTCCGCATCCCGGCCGACCAGGTGGTGGGTGAGGTCCACGGCGGCTGGAGTCCCGCCCGTACGGTGCTCTCGAACGAGGCGGCCTTCATAGGCCGGGGTGGCGGTGCGCTGGCCTCGGATCGCCTACGCGACCTGGCGGCCATGCACGGTGGCCTCGACGACCCCCGGATCCGCCAGCGCTTGGCAGCGGTCATATGTCGGGAAAGGCTGCAGTCCCTCATGGGCCAGCGCATCCAGGCGGCCGTCCGCAACGGACGCGAACCACCGTTCGATCCCGCACTCACCAAGGTGATGGCGGCCGGCACCAAGGTGATGACCGGGAACCTGGCCGCAGAACTCGCCGGGCCTGCCGCCCTGGTCGGCGACGACTCCGTGGGCAACTGGGTCCGGGCCGAGGTGATCAACCGGTTCAGCATCTCGATCGGCGGCGGCACGACTGAGGTCCATAAGAACAACCTGGCCGAGCGGTCCCTGGGCCTGCCCCGGGAGCCGGGCAACGACCGGGACGGGGCATGGAAGGATGTCCCCCGCGCCTGAGCGGGGACAGGGGGTGACACCGTTCCATGGATGACGACAGCCGCATACCCGAAGAGCCGGCCGCCGGGCAGGTGACGCCCGCCAGTGCTGCCTCCCTGGCCGGCACGGTGCTGGCCGAGGAGGCCGCCCGTCATGCCGACCAGCAGTCCAGCGAGATCCTCTTCCCCGATGACCTGCTCCCAGGGGTCAAAAGCGAGGGCATAAGCCTGAAGAAGGGGCTCGCCATGGGGGGCGGCGCTGCCACGTTCGTGGTCCTGGCGATCCTCAACTCCCTGGACGAGTTGCAGCACGCCGCAATCGCCGTGCTAGCCCCCGACATCAGGGACACGTTCGGGGTCAGCGACGGCACCATCACCTTCATCGCCAGTTCGTCGGGTGCATTCGTGGTCCTGGGCGCCATACCCATGGGCTGGGCCGCCGACCGGATGCGTCGGATACCCATCATCGGCTGGGCCAGCATCGTGTTCGCCGCCATGGTGACCCTGTCCGGCATGGCGGTGAACGCCTTCTCCTTCTTCTGGGCTCGCTTCGGCGTGGGCATTGCCAAGGCCAACACCATCCCAGTGCACTCATCGACCATCGCCGACACCTACCCGATTGGGATCCGCGGCCGCATCGGCGCCCTCGACAAGGGCATGGGCCGCCTCATCGCTGTCATCAGCCCCATCCTGGTGGGTGGGATCGCGGCGATCGCCAACGGGCCGGGCGAGGTGGACGGCTGGCGGTGGGCCTACTACCTGCTCGGCATCCCGGTGGCCATGGCCGCCATAGCCGCCTTCTTCCTGAAGGAACCACAGCGGGGCCGGTGGGAGAAGGAGGACGTGCTGGGCGAGTCGTTCACCGAGGACGACCCGTTGCCGGTCTCGCTGGACGCCGCCTTCTCACGACTCATGCGGATCCGAACCGTGAAGTCGGTCGTCGTCGGGTTCAGCGCCCTGGGATTCGGCCTCTTCACCGCGCCGGTACTCGAGAACCTCTGGCTGGAGGACGAGTTCGGCCTGGAATCGTTCGAGCGGGGTGCCTGGGCCACCGCCGCCGGCATCTTCACGGTGCTGTCGCTGGTGTACGTGGGTCCGAAGTTCGACCGTCTCTGGCGGGAGAACCCGACCCGCACCCTGCACATGATCGGTGCGCTGATCGGCTTCTCAGCCGTGTTCAAGCCCATCCAGTGGGCAATGCCCACGGTGCCGCTGTTCATCGCCTTCTCGATCCCGACGCTTGTCATGCTCAGCACCGCATTCGCCATGGTCGGCCCTGTGATGCAGGCCATCGTCCCCTACCGACTGCGAGGCAGCGGTACCGCCCTGATCACCCTCTACATCTTCTTCATCGGTGGGACCGGGGGCGGTCTCATCTCGTTCATGTTCGCCGACGCATGGGGACCGCGCGTCACCACCCTGGTCCTGACCATCCCATCAGCGGTGATCGGCGGGTGGATCATGTACCGGAGCGCCCGACACGTCCGCAAAGACCTGTCTCTCAACGTCCAGGAGCTCTTCGACGAACAGGACGAGCAACGACGGACCGCCGGTGACGGCGAGGTCCCGGCCCTGCAGCTCAACAACATCGACTTCTCGTACGGGCCGGTCCAGGTGCTGTTCGACGTGGCGTTCGAGGTGAGGAAGGGCGAGACGCTGGCCCTGCTCGGCACCAACGGTGCCGGCAAGTCCACCATCTTGAGGGTGATCAGCGGGCTCGGGATCCCACAGCGGGGGGTGGTACGCCTCGGTGGCCGAACCGTCACCTACACCTCGCCACAACTGCGGTCCCGTCTCGGCATACAGCAGCTCCCGGGCGGCAAGGGCGTGTTCCCGGACATGACGGTCCACCAGAACCTGGTGATGGGGGCCTACATCCACCGCAGCGACGGCGATGACGTCGCGCGGCGCATCACCTCGGTGCTCGAATTGTTCCCCGACCTGGAACGCCGTCAGGACCAGCGGGCCGGCTCGATGTCCGGAGGCCAGCAGCAGATGCTGGCCCTGGCCCGTGTCCTGCTCCACGAACCCGAGGTCTTGCTGATCGACGAGCTCTCGCTGGGCTTGGCCCCGACGGTCGTCCACGACCTCCTGGAGCTGGTAGAGCGGCTCCAGGAACGGGGCCAGACGATCATCCTGGTCGAACAGTCGCTGAACGTGGCCCTGTCGATCGCTGACCGGGCGATCTTCCTCGAGAAGGGCCAGGTCAGGTTCGAGGGCTCGGCGCAGGAACTGCTCGAGCGCGACGACATGGCGCGGGCCGTGTTCCTGGGACGGGACGGCGGCTGACGTGGGCGGGGCCGTACTGGCCGTCTGGACCACCCGGCAACTGTGGTTCGACGGCATCGTGAACGGCATGGTCCTGGGCCTCCTCGCCCTCGGCGTCGTCCTCGTCTACCGGTCCACCCGGGTCATCAACCTGGCCGTCGGCAACATGGGTCTCCCGGCCACCGGCCTCATGGCCCTCCTGGTCTTCAACTACGGGTTCCCCTACTGGCTGGCGCTGCCCATCGTCCTCACCGTGGGAATCGGGGTAGGGGCCATCGTCGAACGGGCGGTTATCCGACGCCTATTCGACGCCCCCCGGGTCATCGTGCTGGTGGCCACCATCGGGATCGCCCAGCTCATGCAAGCCATCCTGGCGTCCTATCCCGACCTGGAGAGGAACCGCCACCAGCGCTTTCCGGCACCGCTGACGTTCATCTGGGAGGACGTCTTCGGCCTCAGGATCACCGGTCCGAAGCTCACCATCCTCGTGCTGGTCCCGCTGCTGGCCGCCAGCCTGGCCTGGTTCCTGAACCGCACCGTGTTCGGCCAGACGGTCCAGGCCTCGGCCTCCAACGCCGACTTGGCCCGCATTTCGGGCATCGACCCGAAGATGGTCCAGCTCTTCGTCTGGACGGTTGCCGGACTCCTGGCGACCATCTCGCTCCTGCTGATCTCGGCGAACCGGGGAAGCATCGGGGGCCTTTCGAACCTCGGCCCCAATACCATGGCCCGCGCCCTGGCTGCCGCGGTGATAGCCGGCATGGTCTCGTTCCCGAGGGCTCTGGCCGCCGGGGTGGCCATCGGGGTGGTTCAGGCCCACGTGCAGTTTGTGTTCTTTAACCAGGGCGGCCTCATCGACTTCCTGTTGTTCGTGGTGGTGGCCGTAGCCGTGGCCTTCCACAGTCGCAGCTTGGCCGAGGACGAGGGCTCCTTCTCGTTCTCGGCCCGACGTCGACCTGTCCCTGAGCGCCTCAGGGAGATCAGGTGGGTACGCGCGATGCCGGCCACGGCCCTCGGCCTCCTTCTGGCCATCGCACTGGTCCTGCCCTACGTGGTGACCAGGCCGTCCAGGCACCTGCTGTACGCCAGCATCCTGGCCTTCGCCGTCTGCGCCCTCTCCATGACCATCGTGACCGGCTGGGGGGGCCAGCTCTCCCTCAGCCAGATGGCATTCGCCGGCATCGGCGCCCTGTTCGCCGCCGGGTTCAACCGGGGACTCGAGTTCGGCGTGGGTCTGGGCGACAGGTGGGAGTTCTTCTCGGTCACCCTCCCCCGAGTGCCGTACCTGGTCTCCATGCTGCTGGCGGCCGTGGTGGCCGCCGTGGCCGCCGCGCTCATCGGACTCGGCGCGCTCCGGGTGAAGGGGCTGCTGCTGGCGATCACGACGTTCGCCTTCGCGATGGCCGCCCAGCAGTACCTGTACCGGCGTCCGGTGTTCAACGGTGGCTACAAGCAGAGCGTCCCGTTCCGTCGTGGCAGCCTGGGACCGCTGGACCTGACCAGCCAGCGGGCCTACTACTACCTGTGCCTCGGCATCCTGGTGGTCCTCCTGTTCGTGGTGGCCCGACTCCGCAACAGCGGCATAGGCCGCACGATCATCGGGGTCAGGGAGAATGAGAATACGGCTGCCGCCTACACCGTCAGCCCCACCCGGACGAAGCTCATCGCCTTCTCCCTCGCCGGGGGGATGGCGGGCCTGGGTGGCGCCCTCCTCGGTGGCCTCGTCCAGAACATCCCCTACACGGAACGCCTGTTCCAGATCACCGACTCGCTGCGGCTGGTTTCCATGGTGATCATCGGGGGGCTCGGAACGTTGATGGGGCCGGTCGTCGGCGCCCTCTGGGTGGTCGGCCTCCCCGCCTTCTGGCCCGACAACGAGCTGGTACCCCTGTTCACCTCGAGCATCGGCCTCCTCATCCTGCTGCTGTACTTCCCGGGCGGGCTCATCCAGATCACGTACTCGACCAGGGACGCCATCCTCCGGTGGGCCGAGTCCCGGCTCCCGGACGCCCCCGCCAAGAAGTCCACCACCCCACCCGCCGTCGTCATCAGTGGTGGACGCGCACGCCCCGTATTCGAGGGCCCCGCACTGGCCGTGAGGGACGCCTCCGTCACCTTCGGGGGGCTCCGTGCCGTCGACCGGGTGTCGATCGTCGCCCATCCCGGCGAGGTGGTCGGCCTGATCGGCACCAACGGCGCCGGCAAGTCGACGCTCATGAACGCAATCGGCGGCTTCGTCCCGTCCGAGGGCACCGTGGAGATCCTCGGCAGCGACGTCTCGTCACGCTCGGCATCCAACCGGGCCCGGACAGGACTGGGCCGCACGTTCCAGGCCGCCCGGCTGTTTCCGGAATTGACTGTTCGCGAGACCGTGCAGGTGGCTCTGGAGGCCCGGGGTCGTACCAGCCTGCTGTCGACCACCCTGTTCCTACCGTCGTCAACGCGTACGGAGCGGACCATGGCAACCGGTGCGTCGGAGATGATCGACTTCCTGGGCCTGGGTCGCTACGCGGACATCTTCGTAGCCGAGCTGTCCACAGGGACCCGACGGATCGTGGAACTTGCCGGCCTGCTGGCCCTCGACGCCCAGGTCCTGTGCCTCGACGAGCCGACGGCCGGGTTGGCCCAACGCGAGACCGAGGCCTTCGGGCCGCTCTTGAAGCAGATCCAGCAGGAGTTGCACGCCACGATGATCGTCATCGAGCACGACATGCCGATGATCATGGCCCTGTCGGACCGGGTGTACTGCCTGGAGGCCGGGCAGGTCATCGCAGAGGGCACACCCACCGAGGTCCGCAACGACCCCCGGGTGGTGGCCAGCTACCTGGGGACCGACGAACGGGCCATCTCCCGCAGCGACACCTAAGGGACCGGGCGGCTACTCCTCAGCGTCGCCGCCCCCAACGCCGCCATCCAGCAGATCGGTGCGAATCTGGGTGGTTGGCTCGACAGGACTGAGCCCTTTGTCGTCGACCTGGTGGACCCACACCGTGCGTTGCGGGAAGGGGATCTCGATGCCGTTGGCGTCGAAAGCCTTTTTCAGCCGGGCCCTGATGAGGCGCCCGGTGGCCCACTGTTCACCGGCCTCGGTCTTGACGACCAACCGGATGGTGATCGAGTCGGCTCCGAAGTTCTGCACCCCCGCAATCTGCGGTTCCTCGATGATGGTCGTCGAGTCCAGGTTCTCTCGCCACAATTCGTCGGCCACCTCCTTGATGACACTGGCCGCCAGGTCGATGTCCGTGTCGTAGGCCACGTCGACGTCAAGCACCGTCTTGCCGAAGTCTTGCGAGAAGTTGCAGACCCGGCGTATCTCACCATTGGGAACCGTCCACTGCGACCCGGCGATGTCCCGGAGAACGGTGGTCCGAAGGTTGACCGCCTCCACTGTCCCCGACGCATCACCGAGGTCGACCCAGTCGCCCTCGGCGTACTGGTCTTCAACCAGGATAAAGATCCCGGCAATGATGTCCGAGACCATCGATTGGGCACCGAAGCCGATGGCGAAGCCGACGATGCCCGCACCGGCGATGAGCGGACCCAGGTCGAATCCGATCTCCCCCAGGGCAAGTAGTAAGGCCAGGACGTAGATGGCGACGGTGGTCGTGGTACGGAATAGTCCACCGAGGGTCCGGGCCCGCTGGCGGGATCGTTCGGCACGTTCGTGGATCCCGGTCAGCTTCCGGGCCCGGCGCCCCAGCTGGGCCAGCCGGGTCGATGACTCGGCTTCAGCCTCGCCCTCCTCCCGGGTCCTCGATTCCACGAGGCGGCTGACCAGACGGTCGATGGCCCGCTTCACCAGGCGGTTCACGACCACGGCGCCGATCAGGATGACCGCCACCTTGAGCGGACGCTCGATCAACCAGTCGACCAGGCCGGCCAATGTCTCGTTGCCAGTGGCTTCCCAGATCCACTCGCAGATAAGTCCGGGATCAGGACCACAGGCATCCGCCAGCCCGGGATCCAGCACCTCGGTGGTCACCGCCTCAGCCATCGAAATCACCTCCGCGTCGGACGGTAGCCCAACCATCGGCCCTACCCCGCGCCACGTTCCCGACAGGTCGGAGGCCTCAGCCCATGAGCGAGGCGACGGCCCAGAGCGCGGCGACCGTGCCCAGCAGGATGTAGAGAAGGCTGCGCCAGAGAGGT
>JAKURY010000008.1 GCA_022452145.1 Acidimicrobiales bacterium
GTTGACGGCCTCGATGCTGGTCCACGGGGAGAAGCCCGAGGAGTTGCGACCGTTCGGGTTCGGATGCTACGCGGACGGTACGACGTTCGGGGACCGCAACTCCAACTGCCCCTGGGTCTGATCGCGGGATCCGTCGGCAGGTGGCCGCGGTGCCGGGCAGGATCGCACAGGGGATGCCTGTCCTAGGCTCCCGGCCGATGAGCGGTCCCGAGGTCCCAGGCCGGCTGGCCGACGAACTGCGGGACCTGCTGGGTCCCGGCGGCTGGTTGGACCCCGCCGATGCCCCCGGCCTGACCGTCGACTGGCGGGGCACCTACTCGGGCACGCCAGTCCTCGTTGCCCGCCCCGACACAGTCAGCGGCGTTCAGGAGGTCGTGCGGGCCTGTGCCCGGTCCGGGGTCGCCGTGGTCACCCAGGGCGGTCACACGTCGCTGTCCGGTGGTTCGGTCCCGACGAGCGACCGGCCGTCGGTGTTGCTCTCCACGTCGCGCCTGAACCGGATCCTGTCGGTGGATCCGGCCCGGTTCACCATCACCGTCGAGGCCGGTTGCACCATCGAGCAGGTCCAGAAGGCGGCGGCGGCAGTGGATCGGCAACTGGGCATGGACTGGGGGGCCCGGGGCACGGCGACGGTAGGTGGGGCGGTCTCGACCAACGCCGGAGGCCTGAACGTCCTGCGCTACGGGTCGACCCGGGAGAACGTGCTGGGTCTCGCCGCGGTACTGGCCGACGGTCGTGTGTTCGACGGGCTCCGGGCACTGCGCAAGGACAACACCGGCTACGACCTCAAGCAGCTGTTCATCGGCGGGGAGGGAACGATCGGCGTGGTGACGGCGGCGGTGCTGAAGTTGTATCCCCGCCAGGACCACCACCGGTCGCTGTTCGCCGCCATTGGCGACCTGGAGCACCTGAACGAGCTATACGGCCGGGCGTGCGCGATCGACCACGGGGGACTAACCGCCTTCGAGTTGGTTCCCGAGATGGGGGTGGCCGCAGCGGTTGCCGAGATCGGCGTGGCCCGACCAATTCCGACGGCTGCCGACTGGTACCTGCTGGCCCGGTTCAGCGGCAGCGCACCCGTGGACGGCACGGTCACCCGGTTCCTAGGCGAGGCGGTCGAAGCGGGGCTGCTGCTGGACGCGGTCGTGGCCGACACGGCCGCCCAGGAGGAGAACCTGTGGCGAATGCGTGACGAGCTGCCACCGGAGACCCTCATCGACTGCAAGGGGGCCAAGTTCGACGCGGCCGTGCCCATCGACAGGATCGCCGAGTTCCAGCGGGGGACGGAGGCCATCGCCGGAGACCTCTGTGGACCCGACGCCGTCGTCTTCTCGTTCGGGCACCTGGGCGACGGCAACCTCCACGTCTACGTCCTGCCGTCCCTGGATAGGGGTGGACGCCTGGCGCCCGACCTGGTGGCGACGACCACGGCGGCCGTCGACGACCTGATCTGGAGCCTCGGGGGCACCATCAGCGCCGAGCACGGCGTCGGCCAGGACCTCCTGGTCCGGCTGGCCGGCCAGAAGTCCGAGGTCGAGCTGGACCTGATGCGGCGCGTCAAGGCGGCACTCGACCCCGACGACATGTTCAACCCTGGGCGGGGTGCCCACGCCGTCGCGGCCACGTCCGGCCACCCCGAAGAAGGTGGGCGACCATGACCGTCGGACGCGTCCGGCCCGCAGTGGCCGCCATGGCCAGCTACCGACCGGGGAAGTCGGCCGCACAGGCGGAGGACGAGCACGGGATCACAGATGCCATCAAGTTGGCGTCCAACGAGAACCCGTACCAGCCCGTGCCTGCCATCGTGGCGGCGATCGCCGCGGCGGCCGGTGACGTCAACCGGTACGGCGACCACCGGGCGGCCGACCTGCGGTCGGCCATCGCCGACTGGCTGGACGTCGACGTGGATCGGGTCACCGCCGGCTGCGGGTCGGTGGGGCTCCTCCAGCAGCTCCTGCTGGCCTACGTGGATCCGGGCGACGAGGTGGTCTACCCGTGGCCGTCGTTCGAGGCCTATCCCATCGACGTCCAGCTGACCGGCGGGGTGGAGGTGACGGTGCCGCTCGTCGACCACGCCTTCGACCTGGACGCGGTGGCCGCTGCGGTCACTGACAGGACGAAGCTGGTGCTCCTGGCCAACCCCAACAACCCGACCGGCACAGCGGTCCACGTGGACCAGGTCCGCCGTCTGGTCGAGCGGATCCCGGGCGACGTCATCGTCGTGGTCGACGAGGCCTACCGGGAGTTCGTGACCGCGGAGCTCGGCGATCCGATTGCCGACCTGCAACCCGACCACCCGAACGTGGTCGTGCTGCGAACCTTCTCCAAGGCGTTCGGCCTTGCCTCCCTGCGCACCGGCTACGCGGTGGCCGACCCAGAGGTGGTCGTCGAGCTTGACAAGGTGCTCATCGCATTCGCGGTGAACCACCTGGCACAGGTGGCCTCGCTGGCCGCGATCGCGGCCCGTGACGAGGTGCAGGCGGTGGTCGACCGGATCACCGCCGAGCGTGACCGGGTGGTGGCAGCCCTACGGGCCGACGGCTGGGACCTCCCCGACGCACATGCCAACTTCGTGTACCTGCCGCTAGGGCCGAGGACCGACGTCGTCTTCGGTGAGATGGAGAGACGGGGCGTGGTGGTCAGGCCGTTCCCCGCCGTTGGCATGCGGGTCACCATCGGAACTCCGGCTGAGAACGACCGCTTCCTGGCCACGCTCGCCGCCGTGACGACGGCCGGTACGTAGGCTGGCATCCACCAGAAGGAGCCCCCATGAGCAGGCTGCAGTTGGCCATCGATGTCGGCGACCTCGACGAGGCCGTCGACTTCTACTCCAGGATGTTCGGAACCGGGCCGGCCAAGGTGAGGCCCGGCTACGCCAACTTCGCCATCGACGAACCACCGCTGAAGTTGGTTCTGTTCGAGAAGCCCGGCGGTGGCGGCACGATCAACCACCTGGGCGTGGAGGTCGGCACCACCGCCGAGGTGGTGGCCGCCGAGGCCCGATTGGCTGGCGCCGACCTGGAGACCACCGGCATCGAGGACACCGAGTGCTGCTACGCCGAAAAGACCGAAACCTGGCTGGAGGCCCCCGACGACCTCCGGTGGGAGTGGTACGTCAAGACCGCGGATACCGAGCAGTTCGCCAACGTCGTGGTCGGCAGCCATTCCACAGACGAGGCCGACACGACCTGCTGCGGCTGAGGCAACCGCCCGGGCCGCCTACTGGATGGCCCGCAGCGAGCCGCCTTCCACGGGCAGCGCTGCTCCGGTGATCGACCGGGCCGACTCGGAGCAGAGGAAGGCCACGACCCGCCCGAAGTCGTCGGGGTCGCCCAGACGGCGCACCGGCACGCCCGCGGCCACCGCATCCAGGTCGTCGTAGATCTCGGCCAGGCGATCCGTGGCATGAGGGCCGGGTTGGACCGAGTTGACGGTCACCCCGTCTGGGGCCACCTCGGTGGCCATCGTCTTGAGGAAGCCGGTGAGGCCGGCACGGGCCGTGGTCGACGGGATCAGCACCGGGCTGGGCTCGCGCACCGTGGACGAGGTGATGGCCACCACCCTTCCCCAACCGCGTTCCTGCATGGACGGGACGAGTGCCCTGCACATCCGGATCGCCGACAGCAGGTTCAGCTGCAGGGCCAGGGAGTAGGTCTCCAGGTCCGTGGAGGCGAAGCCGCCGGGCGGTGGGCCGCCGGCGTTGGCCACCAGGATGTCGACGTGGCCGAGGGCCCCCGTTACCTCTGTGAGCATGGCGTCGATCGACGTACCGTCGGAGAGGTCCGCCGTGGAGGTAAGCGGGTCGCCGTTCACGGTGGCAACGGCTGCTGCCAGCTTCTCGGCGGAACGCGACACCAGGGCCACCCGGACGCCCTCGACGGCGAGTGCCCGTGCCGTTGCCAGCCCCAGCCCACTCGACGCACCGGTGACCAGCGCTGTCCTCCCCGAGAGTCCCAGGTCCACAGGTCGCTCCTCAGTCCGGTGGTGGGGGCCGACGGTAGTCCGTTCGCGCCGCGGCGTCGCCGTCCTGGCATCCCGGCTGGCAGGCTGTCGGGATGCGAGACACCGAGGGAATGAGCTGGTGGCTGTTCGTGGCCTGCGCGGCCTTCTTCACCGCCGGGTCGATACGGGCCGGTGACACGCTGTTCATCATCGGCTCGTTGCTGTTCCTGACTGCCTGCGTGCTGTTCCTGATCGGGCGTGACCGCCCGCCCCGGACCTAGGCCCCGTTCGTCGCGGTGACCGAACGGACCGGGGGCCGGCTCCTCGTCGACTGCCTGCTGGCCCAGGGGGTCGACACGGCGTTCGGGGTGCCCGGCGAGAGCTACCTGGCGGTGCTGGACGCCTTCCACGACGTGGAGGACCGGCTGCGGTTCGTGACGTGCCGCCAGGAGGGCGGCGCCGCCTACATGGCCGAGGCATGGGGCCGGCTCACGGGCCGGCCCGGGATCTGTTTCGTGACCCGGGGCCCGGGTGCGACCAACGCCTCCATAGGCGTGCACACGGCAGACCAGTGCTCCACCCCCATGATCCTCTTCGTGGGCCAGGTGGGTCGGTCCCACCGTGGCCTGGAGGCATTCCAGGAGATCGAGTACACGTCGTTCTTCGACGACCTGGCCAAGTGGGTTGTAGAGGTGGACGACGCCGACGACCTCCCGAGGGTCGTGGAGACTGCGTTCACCGTGGCCATGTCGGACCGGCCCGGCCCGGTGGTGGTATCGCTCCCCGAGGACATGCTGCGCGACGTGGCGTCCGCCCGGCCCGGGCCGCGTGTCGAGGCGGTCGAACGGGCACCCTCGGCCGACGACGTGGAGGCCGTGCGAGCCGTCCTGGCCGCCGCCGAGAGACCCGTCCTGCTGATCGGCGGCGGAGGGTGGACTACCGGCGGCCGGGCGGCGTTGCGCGACCTCGCCATCCGGTACGACCTGCCGGTGGTGGCGACCTTCCGACGACACGACCTGTTCGACAACAACGATGACCGGTACGTCGGCGAGGCCGGCGTGGGCATGCCGCCCGCAGTACGCCGGACCCTGGTCGAGGCCGACGTGGTGCTGGCCATCGGCGCCAGGTTCGGCGAGATCACCACCGACGTGTACACCCTCTTCGGGACGGACGGGTCGTCCAGCGACCAACGGATCGTCCACGTTCACGCTTCGGCCTACGAGTTCGGCAAGGTGGTCAGGGCCGAGGTGACGGTCCACGCCGGCCCCAACGCCGCCTGCCGCACCCTGGCCGACGTCGAGGTGGCGGTAGCCGACCGTTGGACCGACTGGAGGGCCAACCGCCGGACCGCCTTCCTCGAGACCCTCGAGTGCCCGCCGCAGTTGGGCGAACTGGACATGGGCGAGGTGTCGGCGTGGCTGCGCGACCGCCTGCCGGCCGACGTCGTGGTCACCAACGGTGCGGGCAACTACTCGGTGTGGCCCAACAAGTTCCTGCTCTACGGCGAGGATGCCCGGCTCCTGGCCTCGCAGAACGGGACGATGGGCTATGGGATGCCGGCCGCCGTGGCCGCCAAGGTCGCCGATCCCTCCAGGACCGTCATCTGCTTCACCGGCGACGGCGACCTCCAGACGAACCTGCCGGAATTGGGCACCGCTCTCCAGGCTGACGCCAGGCCCATCATCCTGGCGATCGACAACTCCTCGTGGGGCACCATCCGTATGCACCAGGAACTGCACCACCCCGGACGGGTCTCGGCCACCGACCTCGTCAACCCGGACTTCGTGGCCATTGCCGGGGCCTACGGCATGCACGCCGAGCGGGTCACCCGGACCGAGGGGTTCGCTCCGGCCTTCGAGCGGGCTATGGCTTCGCCCACCGGCGCCCTGCTGCACCTGATCACGGCCACCGACCAGCTGAACCCCCGACTGACGGTGGAGGCGGCCCGCCGGTCCGGACAGGCCGCCGGTCAGGTCGACCCTCCGGCTTGACCAGCCCGGCGGCGGCGGTCCACGCCGGGCGCCCGTCGACCCACGTCCCGATGACCGACACGTCCGGGAGTCGGTCGGTGGCGACCTCGAACGGGTCGGCGTCCAGGATCGCCAGGTCGGCGAGGCGTCCAGCCGACAGTGATCCCACGTCGTCGCGGCGCAGGGCGTGGGCCCCACCCCGGGTGTAGCCCTCGAATGCCTGCCGGCGGGTGATCCGGCACGCCTCGCCCAGGACCCGTCCCGCCGAGGTGGTCCGCGTCTCGGCGGCCCAGCAGGCCATCGGCACGTCCGGAGTGGTCACAGGGGCATCAGATGAGAGCACGACCGGGAGGCCGGCGTCTGCCATCAGACCCGATGGGTACATCCGGTCGGCCAGGTCCGGGTGGTCTCGGCGGACCCCCTCGCCGAAGAGGTGGACCTGGGTGGGTTGTGGTACCGGGACGACGCCGAGGCGCCGCATGGCCACCAGCTGGTCGTCGGTGGGGAAGCCGCAGTGTTCGATTCGGTGGCGGAGCCCTGGCCGTGGAGGCAGCCGGTCCAGCGCGTCCAGCACCAGCTGGATGGCGTCCGGTCCCTGGGCGTGGGTGGCGGTCTGGAGGCCGGTCGCCGCCGAGGCAGCCAGCAGGTCCTCGAGCCGGCCCGCCTGGTGGTACAGGTAGCCGTGCGTGGCCCCGCAGCCACACGGCAGGTAGGCGGTGCCACCGGTCAGCGCCCCGTCGGCGTAGTGCTTGACGCCGCCGAAGGCCAGCAGGTCGTCGCCCAGGCGGGAGTCCAACCCGAGGCGCCGTAGGGCGTCCACGTGGCTGGAGAGCACGTACATGGTGACGCGCAGCTGGAGGCGACCGTCGTCACGAGCGGCCAGGAAGGTCCGCATCTCGCGTTCTGTGACCTGGCAGTCGCCGACCGACGTGATCCCGGCGGCGAGGAACTCTTCCTGGGCCACGTCCAGCATCCGCGCCAGGTCGTCGGGATGGTCCGGGACGTGGAGGTTCGGTCCGTGGCTGCCGACCTTCACCCCGTCGACGCCGGTAAGGAGGTCGCAGGCGGCATCGAAGACCCGTCCGGTCGGCCTCCCGGCGGTGTCGCGGTCGATCAGGCCTCCCGTGGGGGTCTCGGTGTCGACCGTGATCCCGGCCGCGGCGAGGCCGTGGGTGTTGACCGAGAACCCATGGCCGCTGACGTGCATGACGGTGACCGTCCGGTCGTCGGCCACCCGGTCCAGCTCGGCTGCCGTCGGGTGGCGGCCCTCGGCGAGCCTGTGGTGGTCGTAGCCGAAGCCCCGGATCGGACCCGGCCGACCATCCGTCCGGGCGTGCTCGCCCAGCAGCTTCACCACCTCGTCCACGCTCGAGGCCATGGACAGGTCGGCCCAGCTCCTGCACTGGCCGTGCATGAGGGGGTGGGTGTGTGCATCGACGAACCCGGGCATCAGGCACCCACCGTCGAGGTCAACGAGGTCGGCGTCGCCCATGCAGCGGGCCTCGGCGAGGCTCCCGACGTGGGTGATCCGACGACCGTCCAGACGGATCGCCTCGACGGCGCCGGCGGCGTCGACGGCCATCGGATGGACTGGCCCACCGGTGAGGATCACCCCACCAGGCGTCATCCGGCGTCCCCGTCCCGACCATGCGGGCGGCCGCGACGGGCCGCCAGCGCCACGGCGATGTGACCGGCGGTGGCTGCATTGTGGCGCGCCAGGGCCACGTTGGCATCCAGGCTCCGGCCGTCGGTGGCCTCCGCGACGTGGGCGAGCAGGAACGGGGTGACCTCGCGTCCCCGTATCCCGTGGGCGGTAGCGGCGGCGAGGCCGGACTCGATTGCTGCGGCGATCAGGTCGCGATCCACCACGTGCCCGACGGGGATCGGGTTGGCCACCACGACACCGGTGGTGAGGCCGCAACCCCAGTGGGCTTCCAGGATGGCGGCGGTCTGCGCCGGGTCGTCGGATCTGGTACTCACCGCCACGTCGGTTCCCCAGGTCCAGAACTCCGGGACCACGTCGGTGCCCTGTCCGACGACGGGCACCCCGAGCGTCTCCAGGGCCTCGACGGTGCGGGCCACATCCAGCACGGCCTTGGGGCCGCTGCAGACCACGGCCACCGGGATGGTTCCGAGTGCCGTCAGGTCGGCCGACACGTCGTGGTCGTCGCCGCGGTGCACGCCACCGATCCCGCCGGTGGCGAAGACCGGGATGCCGGCGAGGGCCGCCGCGTGCATGGTGGCGGCAACCGTCGTGGCACCCAGTCCACCACCGGCAACCACGGCGCCGAGGTCGCGGAGGCTCACCTTGGCCACCCCGTCCGCCAGGCCCAGCCTCTCCACCTCGTCGGCGGCCAGGCCGACCCGGATCGCTCCGTCGATCACGGCGACCGTGGCCGGGACCGCCCCGGCGTCTCTGACCTCCCGTACGCATGCCATCGCCGTCTGGACGTTGCCGGGAGGGGGCATCCCGTGGCTGATGATCGTGGACTCCAGGGCCACGACCGCCCGCCCGTCGGCCAGAGCCCCTGACACCTCATCGGCGACCACCAGCCTCCGATCCATACTGATTCCGTCCACCATCGTCACAGTGTTGCCGCTGGATGGAGCCGATTTGGCGGTCGGGACATCTGACGGCGGTCGGGGCCGGGAGGTACCGCCGGTAGAATCGACGGGTCCACACCTGCGGGAGGCACCCTGGTGGCAAGTACCTCTAAGTCCAGCACGGCGGCGGCAATCGGAATCGTGAAGTCGGTAGAGATCGATGACCGTGGCTCGGTCCTGAGCTTCGGCGACTCGTCCACCACGGCGACGCTCGTGGTCGATGCCAGGCCCAACATCAGCGGTGCCGAGCGTCGCCTGAAGGCCTTCCACGACGTGTACTCGGTGGTCGTGAGGGCCGATGCCGACGACATCTCGGCCGAGCTCTACGGCGTCAACCACAACGGCGAGGTGAACCGGCCGGTGCCGGTGGCCGACGCCCTCGGACTCTGGGAGTTGGGCGTGCCGATACGCGTGGAGCGGTCCGTCGCCTGAACCCGGTCAGCCGCCCTTGGCAGCCCGGAAGCGTGCCGGTGTCTCCCCGATGAGGCGTCCGAACTGACGGGTCAGGTTCGCCTGGTCCGAGAACCCGCACTCGGCGGCGATCTCGGCTATGGGCCTGTCGGTGTCGACCAGCAGGCCGGCTGCACGGTCCACGCGGGTCCGCAGCACGTACTGCGTCGCGGTCAGGCCGAACACCTTCTTCATCCGCCTCTCCAGCTGGCCCTCCGAGCAGCCGGCAGCTGCGGCCAGGTCGGCCACCTTCAGGGCTTCGCCACTATGCGCCTGCACCAGCTCCACCACCCGTGTCAGCGACTCGACGGCGATGCCCTCGTCGCTGGGCGTCTCGAGGTCGCGGCTGACGCTGACCAGGCCGACCACCTCGCCGTTACGTACCACCGGCAACTTGGTGGTCAGGTACCAGCCGGTGGAACCGTCGGGCCGTCGGATCAGCTCCAGCTCGTCGCGTAGAGCCTCGCCCTCGGCGAACACCTGGCGGTCCTGCTCCTCGTAGCGCTCGGCCAGCGGCCCCGGAAAGAGGTCCACGGCCCTGGCGCCCACCACGTCCCGCCGGTCGGTTCGGCCCGACCGTCGGACGAAGGCGTGGTTGACGGCCACGTACCGGTCGTCTGGGCCCTTCCAGCAGAACATGACGTTTGGGAGGGCGTCGAACAGGTCGAGCAGTTCCGGTGGACAGCCGGGGGCCGCCGATCCGTCTGGCGCCGGGTCCGCCGTCGATTTGTCCGATACCGGGGTCATCTGCGCGCGGATCGTACAAGACCCGGACCGGTCCGATCCCGACGATGTAGGCATGGCCATGACCGATGCTGCGCGCCGCGCCTCCGATGCCGACGAACCCGTCCCCGGAACCACTGACCCGGCCGCTGACAGGGCACTCGGCCACGTCGACCCGGAGGCCCTTGCCGAGGACGCCGTGGCGGTCGTCGCCCGCTGGCTGACAGAGTCCCACTCGGCCGAGACGCCCGCCGAACGACGGTCGGCCGACCGCATGCGGGGGATCATCGCCGACCCGGAGGGCATCGGGTTCACCATGCGGTTCGTCGACCGGGTGGCCCGTCACCGCCATGATCGCCTGGCGGCCGACCAGCTGGTTCGCCTGGTCACCGACCGGGACCTGCCGGGGTTCCTGGGTCGGTTCGACCGCCTCATGCTGCAGGTCGGGGCCCGTCTCGCGCCCGTGCTGCCCCGCCTCGTCATGCCGGTGGCGCGACGACGGCTCCGCCAACTGGTCGGCCACATGGTCGTGGATGCCGCACCTGGTCCTGTTCACGACCACCTGGCCCGGCGGAGGGGCGAGGGCTATTCGATGAACGTCAACCTCCTGGGCGAAGCCGTCCTGGGCGAGGGTGAGGCTGCCCGCCGCTTCGAACGCACCCTGGCGCTGATCGAGGATTCGGCGGTCGACTACGTCTCCGTGAAGGTGTCGGCCATCGCCAGCCAACTCAACATGTGGGCGTTCGACCACACCCTGGAGCGCGTCAAGGACCGGCTCCGGATCCTGTACCAGCGGGCGGCCGTGGCGCCTACCGACACCGGTCGGACCACCTTCGTCAACCTCGACATGGAGGAGCACCGGGACCTGGAGATCACCATCCGGGCGTTCATGGAACTGCTCGACGAGCCCGACCTGCGGGACATGGATGCCGGCATCGTGCTGCAGGCCTACCTGCCGGAGGCGTTCGGGGCCCTGCAGCGAATCACGGCGTGGGCCGGTGCCCGCTCCGCTTCCGGCGGCGGCGAGGTGAAGGTCCGGCTGGTCAAGGGCGCCAACCTGGCCATGGAGAAGGTGGAGGCGGCGATTCACGGCTGGGTACAGGCGCCTTACGGCACCAAGGCCGAAGTCGACGCCAACTACAAGCGGTGCGTGGACTGGGCGCTGCGACCCGTCCACGCCCGGGCCGTCCGCATCGGGCTGGCCAGCCACAACCTGTTCGACGTGGCGTGGGCCCACCTGCTGGCCGAGGCCCGGGGCGTGGCCGACAGGGTGGAGTTCGAGATGCTCCAGGGCATGGCGCCATCCCAGGCCCGCACGGTCCGGGCCGACGCAGACGGCCTCCTCCTGTACACGCCGATCGTGGGACGGGACGACTTCGACGTGGCCGTCAGCTACCTCTTCCGTCGGCTGGAGGAGAACAGTTCCAAGGAGAACTTCCTCCACCACCTGTTCACGTTGCGTCCGGGCACGGCGGACTTCGAGGAGCAGGCCGGGTGCTTCCGCGTAGCGGTGGCCGATCGTTGGAACGTCGCCGACCTGCCCCGCCGGGAGGCCGAGGTGCCACCGTCGGGCGGTGGCACCTTCCGGAACCAGCCCGATGACGATCCGACGCTTCCCGCCACCCGCCGGCGACTGGCCGTCCTGGCCGCCCGCCCGTTCGAACCGGTCAGCACTCCGGTGACGACGACGGTCGACGGTATTGACGCCGAGGTGGCGACAGCCCGTGCCGCGCAGGTCGACTGGGCTGCCAGACCGGCCGTCGAGCGACGGGACGTGCTGCGTCGGGTGGCCGACGAGCTCGTGGCCCGACACGACGACTTGCTGCTGGCCATGGTGCACGAGGCGACCAAGACGGTGGCCGAGGCGGACCCGGAGATCAGCGAGGCGGTCGACTTCGCCCGCTGGTACGCCGAGCGGGCCGCGGAGCTGGAACGGATCGACGGCGCGGAGTTCACGCCGTTGGGCGTGGTGGCCGTGATCCCTCCGTGGAACTTCCCGGTGGCCATCCCGGCCGGTGGGACGCTGGCGGCCCTGGCAGCCGGCAACGCCGTGGTGTTCAAGCCGGCGCCCGAGACGCCCCGCTGCGCCGAGGTGGTGGCCGAGGCCTGCTGGGCGGCCGGCGTTCCGACCGAGGTGCTGCGGTTCGTACGTACCCACGACGACGAGGTGGGCCGTCGGCTGGTGACCACCGTCGACGGGGTGATCCTGACCGGGTCCCACGAGACGGCGGACCTGTTCCGGTGCTGGGACCCGAACCTGCGCCTGTTCGCCGAGACCAGCGGCAAGAACGCCCTGATCGTCACCCCCCAGGCCGACCTGGACCTGGCGGCTGACGACCTTGTGCGCTCGGCGTTCGGCCACCAGGGCCAGAAGTGCTCGGCGGCCAGCCTGGGGATCCTCGTCGGAACGGTGGCGACCGACGAACGGTTCCTCCGCCAGGTGGTTGACGCGGCGGCCTCGCTCCATGTCGGTCCCACCACCGATCCGGCCACCATGTTCGGTCCCCTGGTGGCGCCGGCCTCCGGCAAGCTGCTGGATGCCCTGACCGTGCTCGCCCCGGGCGAGGAGTGGCTGCTCGAACCCCGCTGCCTCGACGACGAGGGCCGCACCTGGACGCCCGGGATCAAGGCGGGTGTCCGGCCCGGTTCGCAGTTCCACCGGACCGAGTACTTCGGACCGGTGCTGGGCCTGATGGCGACCGACACCCTGGAGGAGGCCATAGACGTCCAGAACGCCGTGGACTACGGGTTGACGGGGGGCATCCACTCGTTGGATCCGGTGGAGGTGGATGCCTGGCTGGAGCGGGTCGAGGTGGGCAACGCCTACGTGAACCGTGCCATCACGGGTGCCATCGTGCAGCGTCAGCCGTTCGGAGGCTGGAAGAGGTCGTCGGTCGGGGTGGGGGCCAAGGCCGGCGGGCCCGACTACCTACTGCAGCTCGGCACCTGGACGCCGACCAGGGACCTCTCCGAGGTGGATCCGACCGAGTT
Source organism: Acidimicrobiales bacterium (assembly GCA_022452145.1). Taxonomy (NCBI): domain Bacteria; kingdom Bacillati; phylum Actinomycetota; class Acidimicrobiia; order Acidimicrobiales; species Acidimicrobiales bacterium. The sequence goes on from JAKURY010000008.1 coordinate 12,681, forward strand.
GGCGATCGCCGACGACGGGTGGTGGGAGGGTCGATACGGCATCCCGCAGGATCCGGCGGGCCTCTTCTGCGAGGCGAACGTGCTGCGCTACCTGCCGTTCCCCGACCTGATCGTACGGGTCGGACCCGGAGCGACGCAGGCCGAGGTGGACCGGGTGCTGGCAGCGGCGACCCGGTGCGGGGTGGCGCCCCGGATCAGCCGGGCCACCGACGACGACGACGCCACGTTCGCCGGCACCTTGACGGCCCACAGGTTCGGCCGGATCCGGGCCGTGGGCTTCGTATCGGAGACGATCCGACGGGCGGCCATCGCCGCCGAGGTGGAGCTAGTTGACGAGTCGGTCACGGCCAGCGGTCGTCTTGAGCTCCGCCACCACCTCCGCGAACAGGCCATCAGCCGGACCCTGCACCGCTTCGGCAACCTGATAGGGGTTCGGGGCACCGATTCCATCAATTGATCGCCAGAATCCAACGGAGGCCATACTGAGCGCATGCGACGTCCTCCCCTTCGGATCCTGGATCTGGTCGGCAGCCCGGAGGCCCGGGGCCACGCCCACGGCGCGGCGTTCGCCGACGAGATCCGTACCTACACCGACGAGCGGGTCCGTCTCGCCGGATCGGAGTTCTGGACCGGAGGGCGGATCGGCCGGGGCGACGTCCTGGATATCGCCCGGTCCTGTCTCCCGGCCCACGAGGCCCACTCGGCTGATCTCTACGCCGAATTGTGCGGCATCGCTGAGGGCGCCGGGATCACCCCCGAGGAGGCCGTGGTGGTCGGGGGCTTCACCGACTTCGTCGACACGGTGCGCTCCGTGGTCGGCGGACGGCACCCCGACGAGGTCGTCGAGGATGACTGCACGGCGTTCATCGTCCCCGACCACCGTTGCGACGGGCAGGGCTTTTATGGCCAGACCTGGGACATGCACGACACCGCCACAGAGCACGTCGTGCTGCTCCGGATCCACCCTGGCGGCGGACCGGCCGCCCTGGTGTTCACCACCACGGGCTGCGTCGGCCAGTTGGGCATGAACGAGGCCGGCGTTTGCGTGGGGATCAACAACCTCGTGGCCATCGACGGTTGTCCGGGCGTGATGTGGACCTCGGTGGTGCGCGATGCCCTCCTCTGCGACTCGGCCGCCGCCGCCCGCGACGCCATCCTCGACGCCGACCTTGCCGGGGCCCACAGCTTCCTGGTCTTCGACGCCAGCGGGGACGGCCACATGGTCGAGGCCTTCCCCTCGTCCCGTCCGATCGCCAGCCTCGACGCCGACGCCCTCGTCCACACAAACCACGCCCTTTGGGAGGAGGCCATCGCCGTGGAGGCGCCCAAGCACGGTGATCTGAAGGACAGCTCGACCCGGCGCAGGGCCCGGGCACTCGAGCTGCTGGACCGCGACGGAATCGGCGTGGACGACCTGATGGCGGTGACCCGCGATGGCGGGGCCATCTGCCAGACCTCCCGGGAGCCGTTCCACATCGAATCCAGCGGGGCGGCGATCATGCGCCCCCGCACGCTGGACTTCTGGGCGGTATGGGGCCTGCCCAGCCACAACGAGTACGTCCACGTTCCGTTCGCCGCCTGATCCGATGCCCGAGATCACCTATGCACCGATCCAGGTCCGTTGGGCAACGGAGTTGGCTGCCATCGAGCGGGCTGCCTTCCCGACAGCGGGGATCGCCGACCTTATGGTCGAGGCGGACATCATCGCCCTCTGCGAGAAGTTCCCAGACGGCGGGTTCGTGGCCCTGGACGGCGACACCCCGGTCGGCATGGGAGTGGGGATCCTCATCGACTTCGACTTCGACGAGCCGAACCACTCGCTGGACGACCTCACCGGCGAGAACTCGTGCGGCAACCATTCCGACGACGCCGACTGGTACTACGGCGTCACCATCGCCGTCGACTCGAACTACCGGCGCCTGGGGATCGGCCACCAGCTGTATATCCGCCGCAAGGACGTCGTCCGCCGCCTCGGCAAGAAGGGCATCGTGGCCGGCGGAGTCATTCCCGGGTACAAGGACCACATCGACGACATGACGGCAGACGAGTACGTCGGCCGAGTGCGGGCCGGCGAGCTGTACGACCCGACGCTGAGCTTCCAGCTGGAGAACGGGTTCGAGGCCGTCGGCGCCATCCCGGACTACATGGACGATCCGGCCGTGGGTAACAACGCCGTTCTCATCGTCTGGCGCAACCCCGACCTGGTCGATACCTGACCCCGACCCGTGGGAACGGTCGGCAACCCCCGCCTAGGCTCTGCGACGACGACGACCGACCGGAGGCTGACCCGTGACATGGGTCGACGGCCTGCTCATCGACATCGACGGGGTGCTGTCCGTCTCGTGGGAGGCGATCGACGGCGCGCCCGGGGCACTTGCCGAACTCCGTGATCGGGGCCTGCCGCTGCGGTTCGCCACGAACACCACCACGCGGACCCGCGCCCAGGTGGCCGACCTGCTGACGTCCGCCGGCATGGTCGTGGGCGCCGACGAGATCCTGACCGCGCCGGTCGCGACGGCGGCCCACCTCCGGCGTCACCATCCGGGGGCCCGATGCTTTGTCCTCAACTCCGGCGACCTGTCCGAGGACCTGGAGGGAATCGATGTGGTCCGGGGCGACGTGGACGACGGACCGGTCGACGTCGTGGTCGTCGGCGGTGCCGGCCTCAACTTCACCCACACGCAGCTGAATCGGGCCTTCCGGCACCTGCTCGACGGAGCCGCCTTCGTGGCCATGCACCGGAACCTCTACTGGCGCACCGCGGCGGGAATGGAGTTGGACACCGGCGCCTACGTGGCGGCACTGGAGGAGTCCTCGGGGCTCACGCCGGTGGTCTTGGGCAAGCCCTCGCCCGAGTTCTTCGTCGCCTGCCTGGCCGAACTCGGCCTGGCGGCCGATCGGGTGGCCATGGTCGGCGACGACGTGGAGAACGACGTGGCGGCCGCCCAGCGGTGCGGCCTGCGCGGCGTGCTCGTCCGGACCGGCAAGTTCAGGTCCGAGGCACTGGATCGGGCCTCGGCGACGCCGGAGCACGTGGTCGACTCGTTCGCCGACGTTCCGTCCCTGCTCGACGGCTGATCGGGTTCCGGTAGTCCGGTCAGGCGTCGTCGGCCAGCGAGGCGGGGATCGACAGCCGGGTCATGCGGCCGCCGTCGACGGCCACCACCTGTCCGGTCACGAAGCCGGCGTCGGTCGAGGCCAGCCAGAGGGCGGTGGCGGCGATGTCTGTCGGGTCGCCGATCCGGCCCATCGGGTGGAGGGAGGCCAGTTCGGCGATCGCCATCTCCCGGTTCGGGTGCCTGTCCACGTAGCCGCGGTTCAGCTCGGTGTCGATCCACCCCGGGGCGATGGCATTGACCCGGACGCCCACGGGGCCGAGGTCCACGGCCAGCGCCCGGGTGAGGCCGTGGACGCCTGCCTTGGACGTCGCGTAGGCGGCGTGCAGGGCGTTGGCGGCCAGCCCCTCGATCGAGCCGATGTTGATTATCGACGGACCGTCCCGTCCCTCCATCAGGGGCAGCAGGTGCTTGACCATCAGGAATGGGCCCCGCAGGTTGACCGCCATCGTGAGGTCCCAGTCTGCGACCGTCTCGTCGGTGATCGACCGGGTGTCCATGATCCCGGCGTTGTTGACCAGCACGTCCACGCCGCCGTGCCCGGCCTGCACGGACTCGGCGAACTCCAGGACCGAGGTCTCGTCGGTGACGTCCAGGGGCACCCACTCGCGGTGTCCGGCGACGTCGAGGCCCGCCCCCACGTCGCCCGGGTCTGTGAGGTCGCCGATCACGACCGTGGCGCCCTCGGCGGCGAGTCGGTCAACGATGGCCCGGCCGATCCCCCGTGCACCACCGGTCACCACGACGATCCGATCGGCCATCCGCCCCGGTGCGTCCTGTCCGCTCATGCTGCCGTGTACCCCCCGTCGATGCTGAGGTTCGCTCCGTTGACGTGACGGGACCGGTCGTCGGCCAGGAAGGCCACCACCTCGGCAACCTCCTCGCCGGCCGGTATGCGGCCCTCGGGGATGGTCGTCAGGTTGGCAGCCCGTACCTCGTCTACGGTGTCGCTCCGCTCCGAGTAGAGCATGTGGGTGTCCACGGCGCCCGGGCAGACGGCGTTGATGCGGATGCCCTCGTGGGCATGGTCCAGCGCCATGGCACGGGTGAGGTTGGTGACTGCGCCCTTGGAGGCGCAGTAGGCCGCCAGCCCGGCCGCACCGACCAGGCCGTTGGTGGAGCTGATGTTGACGATGGACCCACCGCCGGCCGCCCGGATGGCCGGTAGGGCCGCCCGGCTGGTCCTGAACAGGCCGTCCAGGTTGGTGGACATGACCCGGTGCCACTCGGCGTCCGACGTGCCCTCGGCGTCGGCCCGGGTGATCACCCCGGCGGCGTTGACCAGCACGTCGAGGCGACCGAAGGCGTCCAGGGCGGCGGCCACGGCGGCGTCGCCGTAGCCGGGATCGGCCACGTCGCCCAGCGCGGTGGTGGCCGTACCACCGGCGGCGGTGATGTCGTCAACCACGGCGCCGGCCCGCTCGACGTCGCGTCCGCCGACCAGGACTGCGAAGCCGTCGGCCGCCAGTCGGATGGCACAGGCCCTTCCTATGCCCGAGGTGGCGCCGGTGACCAGGGCGACCCGCCCGCCCGGCGTCGATCCGGTGACCGGGGCTTCCCGCTGCGTGTCGGCATGTGTCATTTCGATGCTCCCTCCGGGCCCTGAGGCGGCCCTACATCTCCCGACCGGACTGTCGGCGCAGGCGGCGGGCGTACAGGTTGACCCCCCATCCGAGGAGCGGGTCGGGGACGTTCCGGTTCGGCCTTCCCCTGGCAAGCATGGCGTCGAGCAGGTCCGAGCCCTCGCCCCAGGCCATCTCGGCGATCAGCTTCCCGCAAATCGCTCCCCGGCTCAGCCCCGTGCCGTTGTGCACCAGGGCCCCGTGTATCCCGTCGGCCAGGCGACCGAAGACCGGCTCGCCGTTGCGGGCCATGGACAGCGCGCCGCCCCACGAATAGTCGAAGGGCACGTGTGCCAGGTCAGGGAACCGGCGTTCGAAGGCCACCCGGTGGGCCTGGGCGGCCCGACGCCGGTAGCGGCCTCCGGCCATCGAGTGGCGGCTGTAGCTGTAGACGTTGCGGACCAGGATGCGACCGTCGACAAGGCGTCTGACCGTCGTACCCGACGGTGCCGCCGGGATCACGCCCCAGGTGCGGTCGCCACCGATCGACGCCGACTCCTCGTCGGTCAGGGGCCGTGTCATCGACCCCCAGGTGACGACCGGGATGAGGTGGTGGGCGTAGAACCCGAATCCGGCGGCAAAGCCGTTGTTGGCCAGCACGAGCTCCGGCGTGCGGATGGTGCCGCCGTCGGTGTGCAGTTCGTGGGGCGGGCCCTCGTCCAGCCACGTCACCGGGGTCTCCTCGTGGACGGTGACGTTTGTCGGCAGGAAGGCGGCAAGGCCCCTGCAGAGCGCTGCCGGCTGGAGCAGGACGGTTCCCGGCGTGTGCAGCGCCCGGTGGTAGTAGTCAATCCCCAGGCGGTCCACGGTGGCGTCCCGGTCGAGCAGCTCGTGGTCCTCGCCGATGAGGTCCAGGCTGGCGGCGAAGCGGTCCAGGTCCCGAGCACCCTGGTCGGTACAGGCAGCATGCGTCTTGCCCGCCCAGGTCCAGTCGCAGTCGATGCCGTGGGCCTTCACCGCTTCGGCGAGGTAGGCCTGCCCGGCACGGTTCAGGGCGATCTGCTGCCTCTCGTACGCGGCCGAGTCGGCGAATCCCTCTGAGCGGATGTTGTGGGCGTGGTCGATGGCGAAGCCCGACGACCGTCCGGCGGCGCTGTTGCCGATCCGGCCGGCCTCGACGAGGAGCACCCGCGCTCCGGGGCGCAGCTCGGCCAGCCTGCGAGCGGCGGCCAGGCCCGTGAACCCGGCGCCGACCACCACGACATCGGCCTCCGTGGGGCCGATCAGCGGCGCAGCCGGCGGCACCTCGGGCAGCGTCTCGAACCAGCCGTTGTTCCGGTCGTAGCGGGGTAGGAGGGTGACGGCACCCATGGCGGCGTCCTTCGTCCGATCAGCGTGCCGCTGTCAGGACAGGTCCATCCAGATGGTCTTCAGCTCGGTGTACTGCTCGTGGGCGGCGATCGACTTGTCCCGGCCACCGAAGCCCGACTGCTTGAAGCCACCGAATGGCGTGGTGATGTCGCCCTCGCCGTAGCAGTTGACGGCCACCGTGCCGGCCCGGATGGCCCGGGAGGCCAGGTGGGCCGTCCGCAGGTCGGTGGTGTGGATGGTGGCAGCCAGCCCGTAGTCGGTGTCGTTGGCGAGGCGTACGGCCTCCTCCGGGCTGTCGAAGGTGGTCACCGCCAGCACAGGTCCGAAGACCTCCTCGCGAGCCAGGCGGCTGGAAGGGTCGACGTCGGTGAACACGGTGGGTTCGACGAACCATCCGCCGCTCTCCTCGCGTACCCGGTTGCCTCCGATGGCACACGTCGAGCCGGCCGAACGCGCGTCCGCTATGTGGCCCAGCACCTTGTCCATGTGGGCCTCCTCGATCATGGCCCCGACGGTCGTCTCGAAAACCAGGGGGTCGCCCACCACCCAGTCGCGGCTGCGTTCGGCAATGCGCTCCATGAGGTCGTCTTCGACCGAGCGCTGCACGATGAGCCGGGAGTTGGCGCTGCAGTTCTGGCCGCCGTTCCAGAAGATGCCCTCGCAGATGCTTGTCGCGGCGGCATCCAGGTCATCGGCATCGGCCATGACGATCACCGGGCTCTTGCCACCGCATTCCAGCAGCACCTCCTTGAGGTTGGAATCGGCCGAGTAGCGGAGGAAGTGGCGACCCACCTCGGTGGAGCCGGTGAAGGCGACGCAGTCCACGTCCGGGTGCAGGCCTATGGCCGCGCCGGCCGTCTCGCCGAAGCCGGGGACCACGTTCAGCACGCCGTCGGGGACCCCGGCCTCAACGGCCAGCTCGGCGATCCGGATGGTCGACATGGACGTCTGCTCGGCCGGCTTGACGACACACGTGTTGCCGGCGGCCAGGATGGGGCCGATCTTCCAGCCAGCCATCATCAGCGGGTAGTTCCACGGCAGCACGGCTCCGACCACGCCGACGGGCTCCCGTACCACCATGCCGACCTTGCCGGGGCCCGACGGCGAGAGCTGATCGTAGAGCTTGTCGCAGGCCTCGGCGTGCCAGCGCAGCGTCATGACCAGGTCCGGGACGTCGATGCCCGAGCAGTCGCTGATCGGCTTGCCGGCCTCCAGCGTCTCGATGATGGCGAGCTCGTCGGTGTGGGCCTCGACCAGGCTGGCGAACCGCAGCAGGAGTCGCTTGCGGTCGGCCGGAGCCATGCGGCCCCACGGTCCCTCCTCGAAGGCGGTACGGGCTGCGGTGACCGCCCGGTCGACGTCGACGGCGTCGCACTCGGCTACCTGGGCCAGCTCGCGACCGGTGGCAGGGTCCAGGGTGGCGAAGGTCTTCCCGCTGGCGGCATCCACGCTGCGACCGCCGATGACGGCCCGGGTCGGCGGTCGCACGGAGGCGGCCAGGGCCGCCGGATCGGCGAGGTCGGTGGTCATGGGGTGCTCCTCTTCGAGTTGGTCCTGCCGACTCCGGCCCGGTCCGTCATGCGGACCAGCCAGTCCCGTTCGTCATCCCATTCCCGGAAGACCAGGCGGTCCCGGTCAACCCGGTTCGTGGGCAGCGTGGACAGGGCGGCAGTCAGGGCCACGCGACCCTGTCGGGTCATGGGCATCACCGGTCGGCGGCACGGGCCGATGGGCCGACCGACCATGTTGGCGGCGGTCTTGACCGCAGCGTTGTACTCGGCACCCACGGCGTTGTCCCAGAAGAACAGGTTGGCCGGGAGCATCCGGGACCAGAGCTCGAGTGCCTCGGCGTGACGGCCGGCGGTGAGGTGGTCGTAGAGGGCCACGCATTCGTGCGGCATGACGTTGGCCGCCCCCCAGATCCAGCCGGCGGCGCCGGCCATCAGGGCGTACGGGGCGAGAGGGTCGGCGCCGGCCAGGACGTGGCCACCGATCCCCAGCAACTGCTGGATGCGGATCAGGTCACCGGTCGAGTCCTTGATGTAGTCGATGTTCTCCATGGCGATGAGCTTCCGGTACAGGTCCGGGGTTATGTCGAAGCCGGACTGTGCCGGGATGTTGTAGAGCACGATCGGGGCGTCGATGGCCCGGGCCAGCTTCTCGTAGTGGTACATGACGCCCCGCTCGAACGGGCCCTCGAAGTACGGTGGGAGGACCATCACGGCGCTGGCCCCCATGTCGATGGCCGCCCGTGAATTCCCAATGGCATCCACGGTGGTGATTGCCGACGTCTGGCAGATAACCGGGATACGACCGGCCACCTGGTCGATACCGACCTCGAAGATGCGCTGCTTCTCGTCCGTCGACAGGAAGGCGAATTCCCCGGTACCGGCGGCCAGCACCAGGCCGTGGACGCCGGCTTCGATCAGGCTCTCGACATGGTCGCGGATGCGACCCTCGTCGATCGACTCACCGGAGTCGTCGAACGGGCTGCTCATGGCGGCGCAGACGCCGTGGAGCAGCGGGAGTTCAGGGGCGGTTCCGTTCGTGGTCGTCATCTCGTGCTCCTCGGGGTCCTCGATCGGCCGGTTCGGTCTCAGGTGACCAGGTCGGGCAGCTCGGCGTCACGTCGGGCCACGTACTCGTCGAGTTCGTCGCGTACGTCGTCGTCCAGGGCGGGTTCCTCGTACTCGTCGAGCATCTCACGGCACCGCGCCGTGGCCCGGTCCTCCGCGCTCCGCGCACCGTCGGCCAGCCACTGCTCGTAGTTGTCGCTGTTCATCATCTCGGGCATCGAGAAGGCGGTCTGGAAGTTGGCCAGCGTGTGGTTGGTGCCGAGGTGGTGTCCACCAGGTGGTACTTCGCGCATCGTGTCCAGCACCTCGTCCAGGTCGTCGAACGACACCCCACTGCCCAGGCGGTACATCATCTCCAGCTGCTCGCTGTCCAGTACCCACTTGGCGTACGACTGGCACATGGCACTCTCGAGGTAGCCGGTGGTCGACAGCACGAAGTTGGTTCCGGCCATCAGCACGCCGTACATGTTGCGTGCCGCCTCGTAGCCGGCCTGAGCGTCGACCATCTTCGAGCTCGTGCACGAGCCGCTGCAGCGCGACGGCAGCCGGTAGTGGCGAGCCATCTGCGCGGTCAGCAGGTTCATGTGGCAGATCTCAGGCGTACCGGCCTGGGGGGCTCCCGTCCGCATGGACACCGTGGACAACCACTGGCCGTAGAGCGCCGGCACCCCGGTCCTGACGAGTTGGGAGAACGCCACACCGGTTAGTGCCTCAATGTTGACCTGGATGACCGCTCCGACCGTGGAGGCCGGAGTGGAGGCACCACCCAGCACGAACGGGCTGAACAGGGTTGCCTGGTTGGCCCCGGCGAACACCCTGACGCTGTCCAACATGGTCTTGTCCCACACCAGGGGGGTGTTGGCGTTGGCCAGGCAGGTCATGACGGTGGTCTCCAGCACGAACTCCTGGCCGAACACGATCCCGGCCATGTACAGGCTGTCCTCGGCCCGCTCCATTGAGGTGACTGCGCCCATGAACGGCTTCGAGGAGTACTTCAGCAGGCTCTCGGTCATGTATAGGTGCCGCTTCGGAACGGGCACGTCCATCGGCTCGCAGACCACCCCGCCCGACATGTGCAGTGCCGGCGACAGGTGGTTGAGCCTGGTGAAGTTGCGGAAGTCCTCGAGGCTGCCCGGGCGTCGGACGCCGTCCAGGCCCAGGACGTAGGGGGCTCCGTAGGACGGGGTGAAGATCGTCTTCCCGTCGCCGACCGTGACGCTGTGGGCGGGATCGCGGGCCACCATCGTGTACGACGAGGGGGCGGTGCCCACGAGGGCCATCAGGTGCTCGCGGTCGATGCGCACGGTGGCGCCGTCGACACGGGCTCCCGCCGCCTTCCACATGGCCAGGGCGTCATCACACCGGAACTCGACGCCAACCTCCTCGATGACGTCCATCGAGGCGTCGTGGATGGTCCGGACCTGGTCCTCGGTGAGCAGGTCCACCCAGGGGATCTTCCTCTCCAGCTCGGGCAGCCAGGTGCGGACCCGGGTACGGCGCTGCGCGGCCCGGGCGTTGCGACCGCGGCGGACCCTGCCCGAAGCCTGGTCGACCCTCGTTTCCGTCATCGGTCTCTCTGGCGGGCTCGCACCGTCGGATGCTTGCCATGATCGGTCGTGAAAGCAAGGGGGGCCGCTGCATTGCCGTGTTCCGCCGTCGCTGCGAGACTCCCGCCCGTGCCGGAGAGCCCTGACGACCAGCAGCGCGCCGACAGGGGTGCGCTCGGCCACCTCCGGATTGCCGACTTCAGCCGGGTGCTGGCGGGGCCGGTGGCCACGATGGTGCTCGGCGACCTGGGGGCCGACGTGGTCAAGGTCGAGCAGCCGGGCGTGGGCGACGAGACCCGCACCTGGGGGCCACCCTGGTGGGGTGAGGGCGATGCGGCGACCAGCACCTACTACCTGGGCCTGAATCGCAACAAGCGCAGCATCGCCCTGGACCTCAGGGATGCCGACGACCTGGCGGTGGCCCGGCAGATCGCTCTCGGCGCCGACGTCGTGGTCGACAACTTCCGGGTGGGGACCATGGCCCGGTTCGGCCTCGACAGGGAGTCGCTGGTCGCCGGACGGCCCGACCTGGTCACCTGTTCCATAACCGGCTTCGGCAGCACCGGCGAGGGTGCCCGCCTGGCCGGCTACGACTTCCTGGTCCAGGCCATGAGCGGGGTGATGTCCATCACCGGCGAGGCCGACGGAGAACCGACCAAGATCGGCTCAGCCATGGTCGACAACCTGACAGGCCTCTACGCGGTAATCGCAATCCTGGCCGCTATCGAGGAGCGCCGCCAGACCGGCCGCGGCCAGCACGTCGAGGTCTCGCTCATGAGCGCCGGGCTGGCAGGCCTGCTGAACGTGGGCTCCGGCCACGTGGTGGCCGACACCGATCCCGCCAGGCAGGGAAACCGCCACCCGTCGATCGTCCCCTACCAGCCGTACCGGACCGCCGACAGCGTGCTGGCCATCGCCGCGGCCAGCCCCGCCCTGTGGGAGAAGTTCTGTGTCCTGTTGGGCCGCGACGGCTGGCTGGCCGATGACCGCTTCGTCGACAACGGTTCCCGGATACTCCATGCGGACGAGTTGGAGGCCGAGGTCGAGGCCGTCCTGGCCACGGACTCCACGGATGCGTGGCTGGAGCGCTTGCGGGTCGCCGGGATCCCGGCCGGACGGATCAACACCGTGCGCGGCGCCTTCCTGGAAGCTGCCGAGTTGGGCCTGGATCCGGTCGACGTGCTGGACGACGGAGCGGGGGAGTTCCGGTCGGTACGGTCGCCCATCCGCATGTCGGCCACGCCCCCGACGGTCCGACGACGACCACCCACCAACGACCAGCACGGTGTCGAGGTCCGTGCCGAACTGGACTCCTGACAGGCCCGTCGTCCCTGCCGTCGGAGACCGGGACGATCGGGCTACGGCTCGATTACGTTCCAGAAGAGCGGGAAGTCGTTCAGGTTCCCGAAGAGGTCCAGTACCCGCCCGGTGTCGCCCGTGATGGTGGCCGATCCGGCATCCACCACCTCTGCGAACGGGGTGCCGCGGGCGATCATGTCCTCGAGCGACGCCCGGTCCCCGGTGACCGTGGCGTCCGGCGAGGCGTGGACCCGGCCCGGGAGCGAGTGCAGCGTTCCGTTGGAGAGCTCTACCCGGACGGTGTCGGCGACGTCGGGGAGGACCCAGTCGATCGCCAGGTGGCCCAGTGGCACTACGGCAGGACCGTCGAGGCGGACGGCCAGGAAGTCGAAGATCTGCTGGAGGCTCATGCCCCGGAGCACCTCCTCCTTGGGGCGCTGGATGGCTGGGACGTCGATGGGCCCGTTCCGGAGTTCCTGGGCGCCGGTCAGGTAGATGTCGCGCCACGGGCCGGACTCGGCCCGGTAGCCCAGCTGTTCGAAGGCATCGGCTTGGAGCAGGCGGGCCTCTTCGCACGTCGGGTCGGCGAACACGGCGTGGCGGAGCACCTCGGCCACCCAGCGGTGGTCGCCGGCCTCGTACGAGGCCCGGGCCTTTTCCAGGAGGCTGTCCATCCCACCCATGAAGCCGAGGTAGCGCTTCCCAGCCTCGACCGGCTCGTAGGGGTCGAGGCTGGACGGGTGCCCGTCGTAGAAGCCGAGGTACCGCTGGTACACGGCCCGGACGTTGTGGCTGACAGTGCCGTAGTAGCCGTGGCAGAGGTAGTCGTCCCAGAGGCCGGGTGGCAGGTCGATGGAGGCCGATATCTCGTTCGGCGTCAGGCCCCTGTTGGCCAACCGCATGGCCTCGTCGTGGAGCCAGCGGTAGAGGTCCCGTTGGCGGGTGAGGTAGCCGTGGACCGCCTCGGCGCCCCAGTGGGGCCAGCCGTGGCTGGCGAACACCACGTCGGTGACGTCGCCCCAGCGGTCCATGGCCTCGTCGATGTAGCGGCTCCACATGAGGGCGTCGCGCACCAGCGCGCCGCGCAGGGTGAGCACGTTGTGCATGGTGCCGGTGCAGTTCTCGGCCATGCAAAGGGCACGGTGGTCCGGGAAGTAGAAGTGCATCTCGGCCGGCGCCTCGGACTCCGGGGTGAGCTGGAACTCGATCCGGACGCCGTCCAGCACCAGCTCCTGTCCGGTCTCGGTGATCTCGATGGTCGGGGGTACCAGGGCCGAGGAGCCGGTGGGTACCCCCTTGCCCAGGCCCTGGTCGACGTGGCCCTGCTCGTCGGCCGGCAGGAGCATTCCGAATTGGTAGGTGGCCCGGCGACCCATGGCCGGGGCGGCGACCACGTTCTCGGCGACCGCCTCGTGGAGGAAGCCTTCCGGGGCCACCACCGGTACCTCGCCGGCGTCTACGCGGGCCCGGTCGACCACGCCCAGGATGCCGCCGTAGTGGTCGACGTGGGAGTGGGTGTAGATGACAGCGGTGACCGGCCGCTCGCCGAGGTGCTCGGTGACCAGCTCGTAGGCCGCCGTGGCCGTCTCGGTGGTGGTCAACGGGTCGATGACCACCCACCCCTCGTCCCCCCGGATGAACGTGACGCTGGAGGTGTCGAAGCCCCGCACCTGGTAGAAGCCGTCGAGGACCTCGTATAGGCCGTGCTGGGCGTTGAAGCCTGCCTGGCGCCACAGCGACGGGTTGACGGTGTCGGGGCAGGGGCCGTGCACGAAGTCAGACGCCGAGAGGTCCCAGGTGACGGGCTGCCAGGGGTTGGGGACCAACTTCTGGATGACCGGTTCGGTTCTCGTGGCGATGAAGCCCCGGGCCACGTTGGCGGCGTCGGTGCCGTCGTCGGGTGGCAGGGTCGCTGCGAAGGCAGCGATGTCGGCCCGGGCGTGCCCGCTGGCCGGCTTGCGGGCGCGTGGCTCGTCGGTCATCGGAGCTCCTCGTGGCCGGGGTGGGCGTCGCTGGGTGGGGACACCATGGTCGATCAGGGACCGGTGAAGACCGGGCCGGTCGCATCCAGTGTCGGGACCTCGCCGGGGCCGTCCTGGTAGCGGTTCAGCTCGAACCGGGCGACGACGAAGTGGTGCACCTCGTCAGGACCGTCGGCAAGGCGCAGGGTGCGCTGGCGGGTGTACATGCCGGCCAGCGGCGTCCACTGCGATACGCCGGTGGCGCCGTGTATCTGGATGGCCGCGTCGATTATCTGGCAGACCTTCTCCGGGACCATCGCCTTCACGGCGCTGATCCACACCCGGGCCTCAGCATTGCCCATCGTGTCCATGGCCTTGGCGGCCCTCAGCACCATGAGGCGCATGGCCTCGATCTCGATCCGGGCCCGGGCGATGACCTCCATGTTCTTGCCCAGGTGGGCGATCGGCTTGCCGAACGCCTCCCGGTTGATGCCTCGGCGGCACATCATCTCGATCGCCCGTTCGGCGGCACCGATGGATCGCATGCAGTGGTGGATGCGGCCGGGCCCCAGGCGGAGTTGCGAGATCTCGAATCCCCGGCCCTCGCCCAGCAGCATGTTCGAGGCCGGAACCCGGGCGTCGTCGAACGTGATGTGCATGTGGCCGTGTGGGGCGTCGTCGTCGCCGAAGACCTGCATCGGATGGTCGATGGTGACCCCGGGAGTGTCGATGGGGACGAGGATCTGCGACTGGCGACGGTGGGGCGGGCCGTCGGGGCTGGTCTGCACCATGGTGATCATCACCTTGCAGCGGGGGTCACCGGCTCCCGAGATGTAGTACTTGGTGCCGTTGATGACCCACTCGTCGCCGTCCAGGACCGCCCGGCAGGCGATGTTCTTGGCGTCCGACGAGGCCAGGTCGGGTTCGGTCATGGCGTAGGCCGACCGGATCTCACCGTTCAGCAGCGGCTCCAGCCACTGCTTCTTCTGCTCCGGCGTACCGACCCGTTCCAGCACCTCCATGTTCCCGGTGTCGGGGGCCGAACAGTTGAGGCTCTCTGACGCCAGCGGGTTCTTGCCCAGTTCGGAGGCTATGTACGCGTAGTCCAGGTTCGAGAGGCCCTCACCGGTCTCGGCGTCGGGGAGGAAGAGGTTCCAGAGCCCGACCTCGCGGGCCTTCACCTTGAGCCCGTCGAGGATGTCCAGCTGGCCCGGGTGGTAGCCCCAGTGGTCCGTCCGTTCAGTTCCGAGTCGGTGGAATTCCATGGTGACGGGTTCCACCTCGCCGGCGATGAAGGCCCGTACCCGGTCGTAGATGGGACGTGCCCCCTCGGACATGGTGAGGTCCAACGAGGGGTCGGTGGGGTCCTCTATGTGCAGGCCGGGGCCGATTGCCATGGGTGCGTCCTCATGCTGGGTGGCGCCTTCTGACGGGCGGAACCGGGCCGAACCTAGGCGCGCTGGTCGCACGCCTCCCCAGCGGGCAGAATGCGCGCGATGCACGTCACGGACGAGGTCCTGGGGCTGTTCGCGGCACGCGGTGGGAACACCTACGCCGAGTCGGTGAGCATGGAGCAGCACGCCTTGCAGGCCGCGGCCCTGGCCCGCGCCGCCGGCGCGCCTGACGCACTCGTGCTGGCTGCCCTGCTCCACGACGTCGGGCACTTCCTGGACGAACCCGACTCGGAGTTCGGGGTCACCGACCACGGAACCTCGGGTGGGGCCTGGCTGGCCGAGCGGTTCGTCGCCGCTGTCAGCGAGCCCGTTCGCCTGCACGTGGAGGCCAAGCGGTTCCGATGCTTCGTGGACCCGGGCTATGAGGACGAGTTGAGCCCGGCCTCGGTCGGGACGCTGAAGCTCCAGGGTGGCCCCATGTCGGCTGCCGAGGCCGAGGCGTTCGAGGCCGAGCCGTTTGCCGCCGACGCCCTGGCGGTGCGGTCGTTCGACGACGGGGGCAAGGTCGCTGGCCTGGCGATACCGGCCCTGGATGGATGGCGCCCACTCCTGGACGCACCGGAGGTCCGTAGATGACCGGGTTCACGGTCTTGGCGCTGGAGGCCGACGTGCTGACCGTGGAGCTGGCGGACGGACCAGCCAGGTTCCATGCCATCTGGCTGCGGGACAACGCCCGTGACGACGCCTCGCGTGATGCCTCCAACGACCAGCGCCTGTTCGACGTGTCCGAGCTCCCGGACGAGGTTGCCATATTGGCTGCCGAGGTGGTGGACGGCCACCTGTGCGTGGAGTTCGCTCCGGACGGTGCGGTCAGCACCTTCGACGTCGGGTGGCTGGAGGCCCACCGGTACGACGGAGGGGGGTGCCGGTCGCAGGGGGCCGTTCCCTGGCTGGCGGCGGGGTTCGACCCGCACCGCCTGGCGTGGTCACGACAGGACGATCCGGCTGCCAGGTCGGCGGCGACCACGGCGCTCGTGCGGGACGGCCTGGCCATCGTCGACGGCCTTGCCGGTGGCTCCGATGGGGTGGGTCCGTCCATCTCCGACGTCGCCGGAATCTGGGGCCCGGTCCGGGAGACCAGCTACGGCGAGGTGTTCCACGTGCGGGCCGAGGCCGATCCGGTGAACCTGGCGTTCACACCGAGGGCTCTGAACGTCCATACCGACAACCCGTACCGCCGACCGGTGCCCGGCTTCCAGCTGCTGCACTGCCTGGTTGCCAGCAGAACCGGTGGGGTGACCGTGCTTGTCGACGGCTTCAGAGCCGCTGAGTCGCTGCGGGTCGAGGACCCGGCGGCCTTCGACATGCTGGCCGGCCACCGGGTGCCGTTCCGGTGGCGGGGCGACGGCTTCGACCTGAGGAGCCGTTCGGCGGTCATCGAGGTGGACGACCGGGGGGTGGTGCTGGCCGTCCACTACAACAACCGCTCGGCCGCGCCGTTCGACCTGCCATACGACGAGATGTCCGGCTTCTACGAGGCCTACCGCACCTTCGCCCGGCTGCTGCACCGTCCGGAGCTGGAGTTCCGGTTCAAGCTGTTGCCCGGCGAGTGCCTGGTGTTCGACAACGAACGGATCCTGCACGGCCGGGAGGGCGAGTCCGACTCGGAGCGGTATCTCCAGGGTTGCTACATCGATCGGGACTGGGTCCACGGGCGGGTCGGCGCACTCCCCGACTGAGGTCCTGCACAAGTATGACCTGTGTAACACGGAATATGTGATACACAGGTCATATATGGCGAACCTGACCCTGGCCGTCGACGACGACCTCCTCCACAGGGCCCGCGTGCGTGCCGCGGAGCAGGGAACCTCGGTGAACGCCGTGGTCCGCGACCTCCTCACCGCCTATTCGGCGGCCGACCGGGTGGGAGCGACCCGTCGGCGGCTCGTCGCCCTGTCGATCTCCTCGGCCTCCGGCTCCGGACGTCGGTCGGTTGTCGGCGGCCCGGAGCCCCGGGCCTGACGTGGACCGCCACCGGAGCCAACCCGGGTGAGCCGGTCCTTCCTGGACGCCTCGGTCCTCGTCCGGCTGTTCGACGACGACGAGCCTGTCCTCCAGGCGGCGGCGCGGGCCCTGGTCGGTGACGTCGACGGCCCGGTCCTTGTGACCTCGGCCCCGGTGCTGGCCGAGTTCCACGAGGCGGTGACGTCGGGGATGGCCCGACCGCTGGCCCCGCTGGTGGCACGCCGGGTGGTGGCCGAGCTGGCCGACCTGACCGTCGTCGCGGCCGACGCCGCCCTGGTGCTGGCTGCCACCGACACCGCCGACGAGTGCGGCCTGGCCCTCCGGGACGCCCTCACCCTGGAGGCTGCAGCCGTGGGCGGGTGCGACCGGGTGCTCACCGAGGCCCTCCCACATGGCACCATCGTCCGCGGCCTCCTAGTGGAGGACCCGGCCGAGAGGAGCGACCCATGATGGAGATCGACGGGCTGGTCCGCCACGACGTGGACGCGAGCGGCACCCTGATCCACGTGGCCGAGGTGGGCGACGGGCCGATGGTGCTCTTCGTCCACGGATTCCCGGAGTCGTGGTACTCGTGGCGCCACCAACTGCCAGCGGTCGCTGCGGCCGGCTACCGGGCCGTCGCCATCGACGTCCGGGGCTACGGGTCGTCCGAGGCCCCCGCTGACGTGGACGCCTACCGCCTGGTCGACCTCGTCGGGGACTGCGTCGGGGTGGTCGAGGCGCTCGGCGATACCGGAGCCGTGATCGTGGGCCACGACTGGGGGTCGCCGATTGCCAGCACTGCAGCGTTGCTGCGTCCCGAGGTGTTCCGGGCCGTCGCTCTCCTGAGCGTGGCCTACACCCCGCCCAACGAGGTCAGACCCACCGACATCTTCCGGATGATGGGCGGCGACGACACGTTCTACATCGAGTACTTCCAGGAACCCGGGGTGGCGGAGGCCGAGATCGGCACTGATCCGGCCCGGTGGCTGGAGGGGATGATCTTCAGCGCCTCCGGGGACGCGCCGCCGCCGCTCCCGGGAGAACCTGCGGGGTTCGCCGTAGCCAGCGGAGGCCGGTTGGACGACCGGTTCCGCTACCCGGAAGGACCGTTGGCATGGCAGGGCGCCGACGACCTCGCCTTCTATGTCGGCGAGTTCGCCCGTGCCGGATTCTCCGGTGGCCTGAACCGGTACCGCTGCGTGGACCACGACTGGGTCGACCTGCGGGCATGGCGTGGGGCGCCGATCCACCAGCCCTCGCTCTACATCGGCGGGGAGAAGGACGGCCCCACCATCTGGGGAGCCGGGAGCATCGCCCGGTATCCCGAGACCCTGCCCGGCCTGCACGACTCCGTGGTCCTGCCCGACGTCGGCCACTGGATGCAGCAGGAGGACGCCGCTGGTGTCAACGCGCTCCTGCTGGACTTCCTGGACGCCTGTTCCTGACCCCGGTCAGGTAGGAGGTCGGCGGGGCCTCCGGGCCTCCGGGCAGGCGTCGCCTAGGGTCCACCCATGGGGAAGGGCGACCACGGCCGGCTGACCCGCTCGCTGGGCCTCCGCCACGTCTTCGCCCTCTCCACGGGGGCGATGCTCTCGTCGGGCCTGTTCCTGCTGCCGGGCCTCGCTGCAGCGAAGGCCGGACCGGCGGCCGTGCTGGCATACCTCCTGGCAGGGCTTCTGGCCGTGCCGGCCATGCTCAGCGTGTCAGAGCTGGCCACCGCCCTGCCCAAGGCCGGTGGGGCGTACTACTTCCTGGAGCGGGCGCTGGGCCCGGCGGTCGGCACGGTGGCCGGATTCGGGACATGGCTGTCGCTGGTGCTCAAGGACGCCTTCGCCATGGTCGGCATGAGCGCCTACCTGGTCCTGATCCTGGACGTGGATGCCACCACCCTCGCCCTGGTGCTCATCGCGCTGTTCACCCTGGTCAACGTCGTTGGCTCGAAGGCCAGCGCCTCCATGCAGCTCGCCCTTGTCGTGGTGGTGCTCGGGGCCATGGCCTGGTTCATCGTCGAGGGCCTGGCGGAAACGGCCTCGCGCGGCGTCGACGGCTCCAACCTCGACCCGTTCTTCACAACCGGCCTATCCGGGGTCACCGCGGTTATCGGCCTGGTGTTCGTCTCCTTCGGCGGCCTGACCAAGGTGGCCAGCGCCGCCGAGGAGGTGGAGGACCCCTCGCAGCGCATTCCGTTGGGCATGGCCCTCTCGCTGGCCACCGCCACGGTGCTCTACACACTCGGGGTCCTGGTGACCGTCGCCCTGGTACCGCCCGACGTGTTGCACGGCAACCTGGCTCCCATCCACACCGCCGCGGAGGCGGTCCTGCCGAAGGTCGGCGTGTGGCTGGTGGTGGTCGCCGCACTGGCAGCCTTCTCCTCGGCCGTGAACGCCGGGATCCTGGCCGCCGCCCGGTATCCGATGGCCATGGCCCGCGACGGCCTCCTGCCGGCCCGCCTGGGGCGCCTCAGCCGGTTCGGGACCCCGGTGGTCGGCGTGGTCATGACGGGATCGGCCATCGCCGTGGTCGTCGTGGCGTTCGATACCGAGTCCATCGCCAAGATGGCCAGCGCCTTCGTGCTCCTGACCCTGGGCCTGGTCAACCTCGCCGTCCTGGTGCTGAGGGCCTCGGAGATCCGGTCGTACGCACCGGCGTTCCGGTCGCCCCTCTACCCGTTCACCCAGCTGGCCGGCATGGCCATCTCGGGCTACCTGATCGTGCGCCTGGGAACTCAGGCCCTGATGTTCGTGGCAGCGGTGGCCGCCGTGGGCTGGGCGTGGCACCACCTCTACGCCACCCCGCGGACCGACCGGGCCGGCGCCATCCGCCACGTCTTCCGGCGCTGGGGCCGGGAGGCCGACGAGGCCCTGGAGAGGGAGATCAGCGCTGCGATGGCCGGACACGGCCTGCGGTCCAACGACGACTATCCCGGCCTCATCGCCCGGGCCGTGGTCCTCTCCATCCCGGCCGGCACCGACATCACGGAGGCGGCGGCCAGGGCGGCAGCCGTGCTGTCGGACCGCATCGGCGTGCCGACGGAGCGGGTCACAGAACAGTTCCTGGAGACGGGATCGCTGTGGATCCAGCCGTCGGACGACCACCCCACGGCCACGCCGGTGGCCCTCTTCGACGCCATCCAGACCGACCAGCTGGTGATCGTCCGGGCGGCGTCGGGCATCCGCATCCCGGCTGCGTGGGGAGGGTCCGGCGAGCTGGTGAACGCCCTGTTCTTCCTGGCCGGTACGTCGTCGGACCCGGGTCGGTCGTTGCGCCTGGCCGGCGAGCTGGCCGGCTTCCTGCACACCGGTGCCCGTGCCTGCGGGCTGGCCGCATCCGAGGCCGACGTGAAGTCGTCGCTGCTGCCCGGTTGGACCGTCCGGCAGTACGCCCTGCTGCCCGAGGGGCGTGACGCGGAGTTGATCGGCAGGCGGGTGGGTGGTCTTCACCTACCGGACGGGGTCGAGGTGGCGGCGGTGACCCGGTTCGGGGTACCCCTGCTGGTCGACGACAGCCTTGTGCTGGAACCCGACGACCAACTCACCGTCGTCGGCCCGGAGGACGTGATGCCGGCAGCCGGCGCCCCTGCGCCCGTCGGCTGAGTGTCCTGTCGCCGGCGACCCTGACTCCCTCGGCCGAACGCCCGGCGCCTGGTCACCCGACCAGAAGGCTGCGGATCTCGGCTGTGCCGGCCACGCGCTCGGCGTCGGTGACAGCGATCGGGGCGATGTTGAAGTCGACGGCACCGGCGTCCACGTACGGGCGGAGCCAGTCGGCGATCTGGGCCGGCGTTCCGACCGGGGAGTACCTCTCGAATGCCGAGTACGGGGCACCGTAGAACCTCTCCATGGCCGGACCCAGGAGTGCGGCGCCCTCTGCAGGTGTGTCGCCCAGCCCGACCCAGATCTGGTAGCCGTGCTGCCAGAACACCCCGGTGCGCCCGGCCTCGGCGGCGGTGGCCTCGGCCAGGGCCACGCCTTCGGCGAACCGCCGGGGAGAGCACCACGAGGCCAGCCAGCCGTCGCCGCGTAGGCCGGCCCGCCGGACGGCGGCATCGGAGCGACCACCCACGGTGATCGGGACCGGAGGTGCGGGTGCCGGGAGTACCGCCGCCTCAGGTGCGTCGTAGAACTCGCCGTGGTGGTCGACGGTCTCGCCCGCCAGGAGCGGTCGCAGGACGTCGAGGGCCTCATCGGTGCGGCGCCCCCGGGTGGCAGGGTCGACGGCCACCACCTCCATCTCGTGGCGGTCCTCTCCACCCACGCCCACGCCGAAGGTGAGGCGCCCGGGGGCCTGGTCTGCGAGCGTCGAGACCTGTCGGGCCACGGCGACCGGGTGTCGCAGCGCCAGGAGGTAGACGCCCACGTAGACGCCGATGGTCGGATGCAGGCCTGCCAGCCAGGAAACGGTCATGAGGCCGTCGCGTCCCCGACCGCCGAAGAAGGAGATGTGGTCGGCGGTGACCAGGTGGTCCAGGCCGGCTTCGGCTGCCGAATGCACGTAGGCCACCGCCTCGCCGTGTGAGGCGAACCCGGCGGGTGGTATGGACAGCCCGACCCGGATCCCGGTCGGCGGGGGCGCGCTCAAGGCGTGCGCTTCTCCCCGAAGCGGTCCCAGGAGGTGATCCTCTCGGCTCCCCGGTGGCGGGGGGCCACCCCCCATTTCCCTGTCGGGTGTCCGAGCGGGAGCAGCGCCAGCACCTCGTAGCGCTCCGGGATGCCGAGCAGGTCGCGCACGTCGTCCTCGTAGATGCGGTGCAGGGTGGTCATCGCCGTTCCGAGGCCCAGCGAGCGGGCGGCCAGCATGAAGTTCTGGATGGCCGGGTACACCGAGGCATGCGTCGGACCGACGGGCATCGGTCCCTCGTCGTCGTGAACCGTCATGTCGATGGACGGCATGAGCAGGAGGACGATCGCGGGGACGTGCTCGAGGTTCTCGGCCAGGTGCACGGTGGCCCGGTTGTTGCGCTCCCAGCCCTCGCGCACCTCGTCGTTGGGGAACTCGGACGGGGCGATCGCCGGCTCGTACCGTGCCCAGCCCCGCCGGTAGATCTCGGCCAGGCCGAGCCGCAGCCCGGGGTCCCGCACCACCATGAACTGGTAGGGCTGGATGTTGCCACCGCTGGGCGCCTGTACGGCGGCCTGCAGGCAGGTCCAGATGTCCTCGTCGGCGACAGGCTCGTCGGTGTAGCGGCGCATGGCCCGGTTGGTCATCAGGCCGTCCAGCAGCCCGATGTCGTTGCCCCGGGGTCCTCCGGTCTCGAATGGCATCGCTGCGGTCCTCCCTACTTCCCGGTGAACCGGGGCTCGCGCTTCTCGGACAGGGCCGAGAGGGCCTCGGTGAAGTCCTCGGAGCCGAAGGTCACGGTCTCCAGAGCGGTCGACAGGTCGAAGGCAGGGCCGCAGGTTTGCCTGATCCAGGCGTTCACCGCCTGCTTCGTGAACTGGACCGCCTGTGGTGCTCCTGCGGCCAGGCGCTTCGCCCAGGCCAGGCCGGCGGCAACGCAGGCTCCGGGGTCGGGTGCCGACTCCACGATGAGGCCCATCTCCACGGCCTCGGTGGCCGTCACCGGGTCTCCGGTCAGCAGGAAACGCTTGGCCAGCTGCGGGCCGAGGGCCAGCGGCCATGCGATGGTGCCACCGTCGCCGGCCACGATGCCCACCCGTACATGGGGGTCGCCCAGGCGGGCCGTCTCGGACATGACCGTGATGTCGGCGAGCAGGGCGATGCTGGCCCCGAGTCCCATCGCGTGTCCGGTCACCGCGCAGACCAGCGGTAGGTGCAGGTCCAGCAGGTCCCACACGATGGACCTCCCGTCGAGGCGGATGTCGGCGGCGTAGCCGGGCTTCGAGAACTCCGGGAACCAGCCGAAGTCGCCGCCGGCGGTGAACGCCCGCTCGGTTCCGGCCAGCAGCACGGCCCGGGCTTCCCGCTCGTTGCGGAGGTGCTTGAACAGGTGCGTGAGCTCGTGGTGCATCTGCTCGTCGACCTTGTTGAGGTCGTCGTCGGGCTTGTCGACGGTCACCACCAGCACGTCGCCGTCCCGGTCGAAGCGGAGGTATTCGAAGTCGGTCATGGTCGCTCCCGTGGTCGGTAGTTCGTCGGTTGGCTGGTCAGGCGGCGGGTCGTGGCTCCCGGGGGAGACCGAGGAGCCGTTCGCCGATGATGTTGCGCTGCACCTCGCTGGTGCCACCGCCGATGGTCAGGGCCCGTGAGAAGTAGTGGCCCCAAGCCCATGGGTCCTCATGTTCGTCGTACGGGTAGTGCCCGTCCAGCATGGTCGACGGGCCCTCGAGGTCCTTCACCAGCGACATGGCCTTCTGGCCGTGCACGTCGCCAATGGCCTTGCGAACCGACGACAGCGGCCCCGGGTCGGTGCCAGCCACCCTGGCGCTCATGATCCGCCGGTTCAGGAGCCGCAGGATCACCATCTCCGTGTACAGGTCGGCGATGCGTTGCCGCAGCACGGCGTCGTCGCAGCCGAACGTCCTGATCCGGTCCAGCACCGTGTCGTCGTCTGGCCCGCGACCCCAAAGCACGCCGCCCTCCGAGAGCGAGACCCGCTCGTTGGCCAGCGTCACCTTGGCCAGGCGCCAGCCCTCGTTCTCCGCCCCCACGAGGTGCTCGGCAGGGATGCGGACGTCGGTCAGGAACGTCTCGTTGAAGTGCCGGCCCCCGGTCATCTCGATGATCGGGCGAACCTCGATGCCTGGGGTGGTCATGTCCAGGAGGAAGTAGGAGATGCCCTTCTGTGGCGGGCCGTCGTCCGAGGTCCGGGCCAGGAGGATCCCCCAGTCGGTCACGTCGGCCCGGGTCGACCAGAGCTTCGAGCCGTTCACCACGTAGCAGTCCCCGTCGCTTACGGCCCGGGTACGCAGCGACGCCAGGTCGGAACCGGCCTCCGGCTCGCTGAACAGCTGGCACCAGTCCTCGGTGTCATCGAGCATCGGGGGGAGGAAGCGCCGCTTCTGGGCCTCGGTGCCACCGGCGAGGATCGTCGGTCCGGCCCACCCCACGCCTATCGAAGCTCCGGGGATCTTCACCCCGGCCGCCCTGAACTCGTCGTCGATGATGAGCTGGGCCTCGGCATCGGCGTCGCGGCCCCACGGTCCGGGCCAGTGGGGGGCTATGAACCCGCCCTCTGCGAGGTCTCGTCGGGACGGCGACGGGTTGGAGGCGAGCCAGGCGCGGACCTCGAGGCGGCGGGGGTCGTCGTCCGGGGGGAGGGCGAAGTCCATGGTCGGGCAGTCTCCCGCACCGATCAGAGCAGCGCGGTGTCGGTGTCCAGGCCGAGCCGGAGCCGACCGGTCAACTCGCGGATGCGGGGAGCCACCATGGCATGCGTGGCCGCCACCTGGCCGTCCCGGACCATGCGCTGGAGGGGTTCGCGGAGGTAGACGGCGCTGCCGCCGGCCTCCCGCTGCAGGTGTCCCAGGGCGTCGGCACACCGCTGGGCGGCGTCGCAGGCGGCCAGTCGCAGGCTCCGCCGGTGCTCGACGGTGAGGGGGTCGCCGGCTCGGGCGGTCTCCCAGGCCTCGCCCAGCACGTCGTGGAGGAAGGCCAGGGAGGAACGGGCGGTGGCCTCGGTGCTGGACAGCACGGTCTGGCCGGAGGCCCGCTCGGAGAGCGTGCGGCCGGAACCCTCGGGCTTCCTGGCCACGGCGATCTCGGCGAACCGGTCCACGGCCCCGTTCAGCAGGCCGACGGCCACCGCGGCGACCCCGGCGGCCAGCATCCCGTAGAAGGGGAACCGCCACTGCGGGCCGTCCAGGCGGGGCACGGCGGTGGGGAGTTGGAGCCACCGACCCTCAGGGACGAAGGCGTCGTCGACCCGGTAGTCGGCCGACCCGCTGCCCGCCAGCCCGGTCACGTGCCAGGTGTCGAGGTGTTCCACGTCGTCCCGGTCGAAGAAGACGAACGGCGCGAACAGGCCGTCGTCCCGCCTGGTGGGCGTCCCGTCGGCGTCGACGATCCGGGCCCCGCCGCCGATCCAGGTGCAGTGGTGCGTTCCGGACCCCCAGGCCCACGTCCCGGTCACCCGGAGCCCACCGTCAACGGCGACCGCCCGCCCGACCGGCGCGGCGTAGCCCCCGACGCACGAGTCGGCCGGGCCGAAGATCAGGGTGGCCACGTCGAGGGGTAGGAAGCCGGCCTGGAGCGATGTGGTGCCGGCGATCATCACGCACCATCCGGCAGCTCCGTCGTGTCGGGACACCTCGGCGATGACGTCGATGGCCGTTGCCACGTCCAGTTCCGGCCCGCCCAGGTCCGCAGGAGTCAGCAGCCGGAACAGCCCGGCGTCGGTGAGGTCGGCCACGACGTCGTCGGGCAGCGTGCGGTGGGCCTCGATGCGTTCGGAGCGTTCAGCCAGCGTGGGTCCGAGGTCTCGGGCCCGCTGGAGTAGGTCGGCCATGGGACAAAACTAGAAGAGACTTCCAAAAGAAGCAAATAGAACTATAAGTGACCTAGAGTCATGCCCGTGATGGGGGTCGGTGGAGATCTCGACGAAGGCGCACCGGTCGGCCGGTCGGAGCGGACCCGGCGGATCCTGGTGGATGCGACCGTGGATCGCCTGCGCTCTGACGGCGCCTTCACGGCCGAGCAGGTGGCCGCCGATGCCGGGGTGAGCGTCGCCACCATCTACAACCGCTTTCCCGAGGGGCGCGACGGCCTGCTTGCCGCAGCCTTTGACCGGGCGCTGGACCGTGTGGTCGCCGTCGGCGCCGTGCTGACCGTGGAGCGCTTGCTGGACGACGGCCTCGAGGCCACCCTGCGGGCAATGGTCGAGGGCCTCGTCGCCGTGTTCGCCGACGAGGCCCTCGTAATGCGGGCCGGGCTAGCCAGGCTGCCCGAGAGCCGGATGCTGCGGGAGTCCTACCGCCGGCACGAGGCCGACGCCCGCTCCCGCAACCACCGCTTCGTCCAACTCGGCCAGGCCGCTGGTCGGATCGTCGACGGAGATACCGACGAGTTGGCGGACGTGCTTGTCGTCCTGGGCCAGGGCCTCAACAACCCGGTGCTGCTCGGGTCGGTCCGCCGTGGCCGACTCGTGGGCCACATGACGGCGGCGCTGGTGGCCATCCTGGAACCCGGAGGACCGACGACGTGAGCAAACCAACCACCGAGAGCGTCGTCGTGTACTGGCGTCCGCTCTGCGGCTTCAGCCTGCGACTCCTCCAGGCGCTCGAAGCCGCCGGCATCCGCCCGGAACTGCACGACATCTGGGAGGAACCGGAGGCTGCCGAGTTCGTCAGATCCGTCAACGACGGTGCGGAGACCGTGCCGACCGTTGTAGTCGACGGGACCGCCTACACCAACCCGCCGCCAGACCAGCTGGTCGCCCACCTCCTACAGGCCTGACGGGCCACGGTTGGAGGTGGCGCCGGGTCCGGTGGCGCGCGTCCGAAAGACGCGCGACGATGCGGAGTCCGGGCGGGATCGGGGGATCGCACCGACGGCGTTGTGACGAACCGTCCGGGGACACGAAAGAGGGGTTGGAGATGGAGGTCTCCGTCACCGTCAACGGGACGACGCGTTCAGCCGACGTCGAGCCGCGCACGCTGCTGGTGCACTACCTGCGCGACGACCTGGGCCTGACCGGCACCAACATCGGGTGCGACACGAGTTCCTGCGGTGCGTGCACCGTGCTGGTCGACGGCAGGTCGGCCAAGTCGTGCACCCTGCTGGCCGCCCAGGTGGACGGCGCCGAGGTCACCACCATCGAGGGCCTGGCCGGCGACGACGGCCTGCACCCCATGCAGCAGGCCTTCCACGAGTGCCATGCGCTGCAGTGCGGGTACTGCACCCCTGGGATGGTCATGGCCGCCGTCTCGCTGGTCGACGAGTACGACGACCTGGACGCGGCCGGAGTCCGGGTCGGCCTGGAGGGCAACCTCTGCCGCTGCACCGGCTACCAGAACATCGTCAAGGCCGTCCTGGCCGCCAGCGAGTGAGGGGGCCGAGATGACAGACACCATGAACCCGTTCACCGGCGGCATCGTCGGTACGCCGCGACTCCGCAAGGAGGACCCGGCCCTGCTGACCGGGGAGTCGAAGTTCATAGACGACCTGAACCTCCCGGGCGCACTGTGGATCTCGTGTGTCCGCAGCCCGCACGCCCATGCCCGCATCGGCGCCATAGACGCCTCGGCTGCACTGGCCACCGACGGCGTGGTCGCGGTCTACACCGGTGCCGACCTGGAGGGCGACTGGGCCGGACCCCTGCCCTGTGCCTGGCCGGTCACCGATGACATGAAGAACCCGGCCCACCTGCCGGTGGCCGTGGGCAAGGCCAACTTCGCAGGCGATGCAGTCGCCGTCGTGGTGGCCACCTCGCGCTACACGGCCGCCGACGGTGTCGAGGGCGTGGTCGTCGACTACGAGCCGCTCGAGGCCGTGGTCGACCTCGATGACGCGGCCAGCGACAGGGTGGTCATCCACGAGGACTGCGGAACCAACGTCTGCTACGACTGGCCGCTGGTACCGGACCCCGACGCCGTCGCCGCAGCCTTCGAGAACGCCGTCCACCACGTGACCGAGACCTACGTACACCAGCGGCTCATACCGGCGCCCATGGAACCGCGCGGCGTCGCGGCCGTACCTGCTCCGCACAACGGGGACATGACGCTCTACTCGTCGACCCAGATCCCCCATGTCCTGAAGGTCATGGGAGCCCTCACACTGGGCATGCCGGAGCAGAAGTTGCGGGTCATCGCTCCCAGCGTGGGCGGTGGCTTCGGTTGCAAGCTGAACGTCTACGCCGAGGAACTGGTTTGCATGGCGTTGGCCAACCGCCACGGCGTGCCGGTGCGGTGGACCGAGACCCGGACGGAGGCCGCCACGTCCACGATCCAGGGTCGGGCCCAGCGCCAGACCATCGAGTTGGCCGCCGACGCCGACGGGAAGCTGACGGCCGTACGGGCCACCCTCCTGGCCGACATGGGGGCATACCTGCAGCTGGTGGCCCCCGGCGTACCGCTGCTCGGGGCGTTCCTCTACCACGGCCTCTACGACGTGCCCGCGTACTCGTTCACCTGCCGGAGCGTGTTCACCAACCTGGCGCCTACCGACGCCTACAGGGGTGCCGGTAGGCCGGAGGCCACCTACGCCATCGAACGTGCCATGGACGCCCTGGCGGTGGCCGTCGGCGTCGGCCAGGACGAGATCCGGTCCCGGAACTTCATCCCGACCGAGAAGTTCCCCTACGACTCACCGGCCGGCCTCATCTTCGACTCCGGGAACTACCAGCCGACCCTGGATCGGGCAAAGGAGCTCGTGGACTGGGACGGTCGCCAGGCCGAGCAGGCCGAACGCCGGGCCGCCGGGTCGACGCTGCACCTGGGAATTGGCATCTCGTCCTACGTCGAGATGTGCGGCCTCGCCCCCAGCCGCACGTTGGCCGCCCTCAACTACGGCGCCGGCGGCTGGGAGTCGGCCACCGTCCGGATCCTGCCGACGTGCAAGGTCCAGGTGGTAACGGGCTCCACGCCCCACGGCCAGGGCCATGAGACCTCCTGGTCGATGATCGTGGCCGACCAACTGGGGGTGGATCCCGACGACGTCGAGGTGCTGCACTCCGACACGGCGATCAGCCCGTTGGGAATGGACACCTACGGGTCCCGGTCGCTGTCGGTTGGCGGGACGGCGCTGTGGATGGCCACCGAGAAGGTCATCGACAAGGCCCGGGCCATAGCGGCCCACATGCTGGAGGCCAACGCCGACGACCTGGACTTCGCCGGTGGCACCTTCACGGTGAAGGGCAGCCCCGACAAGGAGGTCCCGCTGGCCGGCGTGGCGTTCGGCGCGTTCACCGCCCACGACCTTCCCGACGGGATGGAGCCGAACCTCGAGGCCCAGGTCACGTGGGACCCGGGGAACTTCGTGTTCCCGTTCGGAACCCACATAGCCGTCGTCGAGGTCGACGAGGAGACCGGGGCCGTCGAGCTGCTCGACTACGCGGCGGTGGACGACTGCGGCAACCAGATCAACCCGTTGATCGTGGAGGGCCAGTTGCACGGCGGCATCGTCCAGGGGGTGGCCCAGGCACTCTGGGAGGACGCCGTCTACGACGCCGACGGGCAACTCCGGTCGGCCAACCTGGCTGACTACCTGGTTCCCTCGGCCGCCGAGTGCATCGACATGAAGTTGGACTACACGGTCACGCCGTCGCCAACCAACCCGATGGGGGTGAAGGGCATCGGCGAGGCGGGGACCATCGCCTCGACCCCGGCAGTGATGAACGCGGTGGTCGACGCGCTGCGGCCAATGGGTATCACCGACGTGCGGATGCCGGCGTCGCCCATGACCGTGAGACGGGCCATCGAGGCGGCGGGAGGTGCGTCATGATCCCGGCGGCGGTGGACTACGTCAGGGCGGACTCAGCCGAGGCCGCGATCGCCGCGCTCGTCGAGCACGGCGACGAGGCCAAGCTGCTGGCCGGTGGCCAGTCCCTGGTTCCGCTGATGAGGCTGCGACTGGCCACGCCCACCGTGTTGGTGGACGTGGGCCGGGCGGCCGACCTGGCCGGCATCTCGGTGGACGGCGAAACGGTCTCGATCGGTGCCCTGACCACCCACAGCACGCTGGAACACTCGGCGGACCTGGCAGCGGCCTGTCCCCTGCTGGCCCACGTGGCCTCGGTGGTGGGCGATCCGGCGGTGCGCCACCGTGGCACCCTGGGTGGCTCGCTGGCTCACGCCGATCCGGCATCGGACCTGCCGGCGGCCGTGCTGGCCCTCGGAGGGACGCTGGTGGCCGCCGGTCCGGGTGGTACGCGTGAGATCGCGGCGACCGACTTCTTCACCGGCTTCCTGGAGTCGGTACTGGCTGTCGACGAGGTGCTGACGGAGGTTCGCGTGCCGGTCTCGACCGGTGGATGGTCCTACCAGAAGTTCAACCGCCGGGCCCAGGACTGGGCCATCGTCGGGGTGGTCGTGGCCGAGGGCGGCGCCGGTGTGTCGCTGGTGAACATGGGATCCACGCCGCTGCGGGCCCCGGCGGTGGAAGCCGCCGTGGCCTCGGGAGCCTCGGTGACAGAGGCGGCCGCCGGAGCGGCGGACGGTACGGAGCCGCCGACCGACACGCAGGCCGACGCCGCGTACCGGGAGCACCTGGCCCGGGTGCTTACGGCCCGGGCGCTGGAGGTCGCCGGGGCCTAGGACGAGGCGGAGAGGCCTGTCGCGGGACCGGTCCGGACATGCCAGGTGAAGGGGATCCCGGTCCGGCCCCCGACACGGCCGGCTGGTCGGTAGCCGTTCAGGGGCCTCCCGGGAGGGACTCGCAGGGTTCCCCGTCCCCGTCCCCGTCGAGTCGGGCCACGTCGCCGTAGGCGGTGAAGAACCGGTCGAACCAGGCCTTCGCCTCGGGGTAGGAGTCGAAGTCGCCGCAGTTCCGCACGTCGCCGGGGTTTGGGGGCGGACCGCCGTCGGTGGTCCCGTCGAGGTCGATCGGGTCGCCGAGGTCAATCGGGTCGCCGAGGGTGATCTCGGGGAGGGCGACGACCATCGGCTGTGGGTCGCCCTGGCAGGTCTCGAGCATCTGGTGCAGGGCGGCCAGTTCGGCGCTGGTGACGGTCAACGCCCAGCGGACCTTGATGTCAGCCCAGGTGTCGGCGTAGGTGCACCAGTACGACCGGTCCGGCGGTCGCCAGGCTTCGGGCCCCCGGTCGCCCTTGGACCGGTTGGCCGAGGCCGTCACGGCCATCAAGTGTCGCGGGTCGGCCTGGTCGTTGGCGTAGCGGCGTTTGGTGGCTCCGTCCCACGCCCAACCGCCGCTGCGGTGGGCGTTGGCCAACGGGACGAGGTGGTCGATGTCCAGGGCGCGGGGGTCGTCCACGGTGGACCCTGTGAAGGCGGCCAGCCACCGACCGCCGGTCACCAGGCAGCCGTCGTTCCGCAGCACCGGCGAGGCAGTGGCTTCGGCCATCAGCACCTCGTGCCGGGTGTTCAGGCAGTCGCCGTCATCGTCCGACCAGCCCCCGCCCCAGTCGTCGCGGTCGTAGCCCCCGGTTCTCGGGGTGTCCTCCACGACCAGCAGGTCGAGCACCGACCCGGGCCAGCTGGTGTCTGGCGGTTCCCGGGTGGTCGTCGTCGGTGCGCTGGTCGTCGGTGCGCTGGTCGTGGCGGGTGCGCTGGTCGTCGGTGCGGTGGTCGTGGGGTCGGGGTCCTCGCCGCCCGCGGCGCACCCGGCGCCCAGCAGTGCGGTGAGGGCCAGCGCGGCGGCTCCCGTACGCCCGGGGAAGTGCGGCACCGGCCCATCCTCGCAGGCCCGGAGGCCAACAAATGTCTACGTGGTGGCTGACCAACTGCCGCGACAGTTATGTGGCGTTGCTACAGACACGCTGACGAGGACCCCGGACATCGATCGGTTGGCCGGAGAGGCCATGCGCTTCGACAAGGCGGTCGTTTCGTTGCAGCTCTGCGCCAGGTTCTCCTCGAGGCCATGGTCTAGATGGGGGCCTGATCCTGTCGGAGGGTTCAGCCCCGGATAGGCGGCGGTCAGCGGAGCGCCGCCTCCGTGGCGTCGATGATGCGGCCCACCTCGTCGTCGGTGATGACCAGCGGCGGGCAGATGGCCAGGCACGTACCGATGGGTCGCACGATCACTCCGTTGGCCAGGATCTCGTTGCGTACCGGGATCGAGTCCCGGCCCAGCTCGGCGGCGTAGACGGCTCCCATCCCGCGCCACGACTCGATGAGGCCGTCGGCCTCCAGGGCCCTGAGGCCCTCCTGGAGCCGGTCGCCGACGTGGTTGGCGCGTGTGTCGAGGCCCTCGCTGGTCATCAGCTCCAGGTTGGCGATACCTGCGGCACACGAGGCCTGATGGCCCGAGTAGGTGTAGCCGGTGCGCAGCAGGAAGCCGGGCTCCTCCAGCTCCTCGCAGACGTGGCGCGAAAGGATCACGCCCGACAGCGGGAGGTAGCCGGAGGTGACGCCCTTGGCGAACGTGATCAGGTCGGGGGTGACGCCGAAGGCCTGGGCGCCGAACCACTCGCCGATCCGACCGAACCCGCAGATCACCTCGTCGAAGATGAGCAGGGCCCCGTTGTCGTCACAGAGGCGACGCAGGCCCTCCAGGTATCCGTCCACCGGCGGGAAGACGCCCCCGGCACCCTGGACCGGCTCGGTCAGCACGGCCGCGATGCGGTCACCGTGGTCGGCGAAGACCGAGGCGGCGGCCTCCAGGTCGTCGTGCGGTACCTCCACGAAGTGGGGGACCAGGTCGCCCCAGCCCTCACGGTTGGGGGCGATGCCCTGTGCGGAGGTTCCACCGAAGTTGGTGCCGTGGTAGCCGTTGGTGCGCTTCACGATGACCTGGCGGCCCTCCTGGCCACGGCGCTGCTGGACCTGCCTGGCGATCTTGAGGGCCGTGTCGACGGCCTCGGAACCGGAGCAGCCCAGGAACACCCGCCCGTCGGGGTGTGGCGACCGTTCCGCGATCATCTCGGCCACCCGGGCGGCCGGCCCGTTTGTGAACGGAGCGAAGGTGTTGTAGGCCTCCATCTGGTGCATCTGGGCCGTGACGGCGTCGATGATCTCGGTCCGCCCGTGGCCTACCTGGCAGAGCCACAGGTTGGCCATGCCATCGACGTATTCCCGACCGTTGGAGTCGAAGACCAGCGATCCCTCTCCCCGCACGATCTCGACGAAGTCGCCCTCGGGCATGCCCGGTGGAGAGAACGGGTGGAGCAGGGCGTCGGTCATTGGAAGGGCCTCCTGATCGGGTCGGTCGGAACACCGGGCCGGACGGGTTGACGGTCGGTCGGACGGGTGAGTATCGCACCGATCGATAGCAGGATTGCCATGGTGACCGCCGTCGTTCTCCAGGCCACGGCGTCGCCGTGGGCGTCGTAGACGATGGCGATGACCATGGCGGCCACGGCCCCCGAGGCCACCTCGACGGCCACCATCAGGCCCTGGGCCGCGGCCTGGCGGTTCTCGGGGACGGCGGCCGCCACGAGCATGGGGGTGGACGGGAATCCGAATCCCTCTACGACCGAGGTGGCGACGGTCAGCGCGATCAGGCCGACCACTCCGGGCACGATCCCCCAGAAGATGACCATCAGCGTGATTATCCCGAGAGATCCGACCGCCCACCGTCGGGCCCCATATCGCTGGGCCAGCATGCCACCGAGAGGTGATAGAAGGGCGATGGGAAGGGCACCGACCGTGAGGGCAACGCCCAGCACGGCCCGTGAGGCGCCTCGCGTGTCCATCTCCAGTACCCAAACTGCCTCGAAGGCCCCGATGAACACGAAGTAGGCGGCCACCATGAAGAAGGCGCCGATTAGGCGCCGGATCCGAAGGAGTCCCTGTAGCCCGAGGCGCTCCTGGTCTTGAGCCGCCACGTCCGGCTGGGCCCGAAAGGCCACCGGCAGGAGGAGGGCCAGGGCTCCGGCCATGGTCCAGAAGGTGAACCGGAAGCCGCCAACCGCCGTCAGGCCTGTGGCGATTATCGGCCCGGCCACGAAGCCACCGACGTCCCACGCCCCCAGCCGACCTATGTTGCGGCCCAGGTTCTCCGGGTCGGCCACGATCACCGTGCGCCGGGCGGCCGGGCCAGCGGTGCCCAGCGCGAAGCCGAACACGACCCGACCGGCCACGTAGTGCCACAGCTCCTGGCCGACGGCCAGCAGGACCATGCCGGCCACGGCCAGGGCCAGGCCGGCTCGCAGCATGGCCGGGGCCCGGCCCCGGTCGGCGTGAGGGGCCATCACCAGGTTGGCCACGAACGCCGCTCCGAACCCCGAGCCGATCGCCAGGCCGATGCCGATCTCCGAGAAGCCCAACTGGTCCCGGAGATCTGCGAGCAGCACGATGATGCAGGCCAGGCCGGCCGACGACCCGAACAGGATCAGGTAGTAGGGAAACAGGCTGGGTCCGGCCGGGCCTCCGGGCGCGGGGGACTCAGGCGCGGAACTCGACACCGGGCAGCACGCAGAGCATCTCGTAGAGCAGGTTGGCGCCGACCAGGCTGGTCATCCCGCTGGTGTCGTAGATGGGGGCGACCTCGACCAGGTCGCAGCCCACGAGGTCGAGGCCCCGGCATCCCCGTACCACCTCGAGGGCCTGGGGCATGGTCAGCCCGCCGACCTCCGGGGTGCCGGTTCCAGGAGCGAAGGCCGGGTCCAGCCCGTCGATGTCGAAGCTCAGGTAGACGGGGCCCTCGCCGAGTTGGTCCCGGACCTCGGCCATGAGGGGTTCGAGGCTCCGGTACCAGCACTCCTCGGCCTGCACCACGCGGAAGCCCTGCTCCCTGGACCAGTCGAAGTCGTCGGCGGCGTAGCCGGTGCCCCGGACGCCGATCTGGACCACCCGTTCGCCGTCCAGCAGGCCCTCCTCGACGGCCCGCCGGAACGGGGTGCCGTGGGCGACCTTGGAGCCGAACATGGTGTCGTTGATGTCGGTGTGGGCGTCGACGTGGACCAGGCCTACCGGCCCGTGCTTCTTCGCCATGGAGCGCAGGATGGGCAGCACCACGGTGTGGTCGCCACCCATCGAGGCGGTGATGACGTCGTCGTCCAGGAGGCCGTCGAAGTGGTCCTCGATGGCCTCTACGGCGGCCATCAGGTCGTACGGGCTGGCCGCCACGTCACCGGTGTCGTCGATGCGCAGGCTGTCGAACGGGGCGGCCCGGGTGGCCATGTTGTAGGGGCGTAGCAGCACCGACTCGTCGCGTATCCCCCGGGGGCCGAACCGTGCGCCCGGGCGGTTCGAGGTGCCGGTGTCCAACGGGACTCCGACCACGGCGACGTCCAGGTCGGTCGGTGCCGTGGTTCCCGGTAGGCGCATGAACGTGGCTATGCCGCCGAACCGGGGCATCTCGTTTCCGCTGAGTGGCTGGGGATTCTGAGGCACCGGCAGAGTCTCCCATGCCGGTCACAGCCTCACCCCGTCGGATCGTGGCAGGCTCCCGGCTGGCGACCGGTGGGCGCCGGCGATCCGAGGAGCAGGCCCTGATGGCCCACGACCATCACAGACACGACCACGACAAGGGCCTGATGGCCAAGCTTCACTGGCTGTTCCTGATCGGGCACTTCTGGATGTCGGACGTGAACCGTGCGGTCGTCGACCTGGCCGACCCGAAGCCCGGCGAGCGTGGGTTGGACGTGGGTGCCGGCATGGGTCCGGCCACCGTCCTGGCCGCGAAGCGGGGAGCCCACGTGGTTGCCGTGGACCCGTCGGCCTTCATGCGGGCCTTCTGCGGGTTCCGACGTCTCCTACAGCGTGCCAGGGCCCGGATCACCGTCGAGTCCGGAGTGGCCGAGGACCTCCCGGTGGCCGGAGGGTCGACCGAGGTGCTGTGGGCCGTCAACGCCGTCCACCACTGGGTCGACCATGGGGCGGCGTTTCGGGAGTTCGCCCGGGTGCTGGCTCCGGGCGGTCGCCTGGTGCTGGTCGACGAGGACTTCGACGACCCGACCCATCCTGACCACGAGAAGCGCAGCGGCCACGAGGCCGAGATGACACCGGTTGACGTTGAGTTGATAGCCGCTGCGATGGCCGAGGTCGGCCTGGAGGCCACCGGGGAGCACATGACGATCGCCGGGGTTCCGGCCAAGGTGATCCGGGCGGTCCGCACCGCCTGAGCGGGCCGGGTCGTGAGGCGACCGGCCCGCTGGTCAGCCTGTGACCGGGTCGATCGGCGTGATGGTGCCGAGTGCCGCCTCGATGTCGGCTGCAGCATCCAGGCATAGGTCCTCCCTGTAGCGGTCGGCTATGACCTGCACCCCCTGGGGAATGCCGTCGGCCACCCCCACCGGGACCGCCGCGGCGGGGATTCCCAGCAGGTTCACGGGGGTGATGCAGCGCATCACGTCGAGCATCAGGTCGATTCCACCCTCGGAGACGTCGGCATCGTGGGCGAACGGCGTTCGGGTCCACGTCGGCGCCACGAGAACAGGGTTGGCGTCGAAGAACCCGGCCCATGCGGTTGCGAGGCGGTGGTACTCGGTGTGCACGAGGATGGCCGGTACCTCGTCGGGTGGGAAGCGCCCGATGAGGTCATTTAGCAGCCCCAGGGCGCCCTCGCTCATGATCTCGGTGGCGGCGCCGACCATGGCTGGCATGTCGCAGCTGAGCATCCGGGCCCAGACCTCCTGGCACTGCTCCATCTCGGGTGGCGTCGCCTCGACCAGCTCCCAGCCGGCGGCCTCCATGGCATCAGCCGCCTTCCTGACACCGTCGGCGACGGCGGGGTGGATCGGACCGCCCGGAACCTCGGTGAGGATCGCGGCTCGCCTGGCCGTTGGTGCACCGTCGAACGGCACGGTCACAGAGCGCGGATCACGGGGGTGTCGGCCCGCCATCACCTCCAACCCGAGCCTCAGGTCCGCTACGTGTCGGGCCATCGGGCCCTCGACGCCCATCAGCTGGAATGACAGCGGTTGGGTGTCGGCAGGTGGGAGGCAGCCGGCGCCCGGAAGGCGGCCGAAGGAGGTCTTCAGCGACGTGATGCCACAGCAGTAGGCAGGGTTGCGAAGCGAGCCGCCCAGGTCGTTGCCGAGTCCGAACGGCGACATGCCGGACGCCAGCGACGCGGCCTCGCCACCGCTCGAACCACCGGCGGTGAGGTCGGGCGTCCAGGGGTTGCGGGTGAGGCCGTGGAGTGGGTTGTTCGTGCTGATCCGCAGCCCCAACTCGGGCAGGTTCGTGCGTGCCAGCGGGATCGCTCCGGCGGCCTTCATGCGCTCGACCACCGGGGAGTCGACCGTCGGCACCGCTTCGGCGAAGGCCGGCACGCCCTGGGTGGTGGGCGAGCAGGTGCAGTCCAGGTTCTCCTTGATGGTGAACGGCACGCCGTGGAAGGGCCCCAGGGGTCCGCCGGCCGCCACAGCAGCATCGGCGGCGTCTGCGCCGGCCCGGGCACCGTCGGCCAGCACGCGAACGACCGCGTTGAGGTCTCCGTTCACCTCGTCGATCCGGGCAAGGTGGGCGTCGACCACCTCCCGGCTGGAGGTCTCGCCGCCGGCGATCATCGCCGCCAACTCGTTCGCTGCCCGAGTCCACAGTTCGTCAACCATGGCGGTATCGAAACAGGATCGACGAGCCGGTGTCCACCCGGTCGGCGGTACCGCCGGGCGTGGTCTACCCGGCGACCGTCCTCGGTGGCACTGCCGGTTCCTGTCCGTGACCGGTCCGGGCGGCCTCGACACGGGCGATGAGCGCACATATCGGGTCCAGGATCTGGGGCCAGGCGCCCTCGGGAAGCTCGTGGCCCATGCCCTCGATCCAGACCAACTCTGCGTCGGGAATCGCGTCGGCGGTCTCCTGACCACCCTGGGGTAGGACCAGCGGATCGTCGGTGCCGTGGACCACCAGCGTCGGCACGGTGACCGCTCCGAGCGCTGGCCGGCGGTCGCCATCGGCCAGGGCCGCAACCACCTGCCTTACGCCTCCGTCCGGATGCCAGGCCCGATCCAGGTTGGCCAGCGCCTCCCGCCGCGCGTACGCCTCGTCGAAGGGGAAGCCCGTGCCCGTTATGAGCCGGGCCGCTTCGACCCCCGCCGCGACTATGGCCTCGCGATCGGTCGGGTCCACGTCCGGGGGCTGCAGGGACATCGCCACATCGATCTCCATGGGGATGAACCGGGGCATGGACATGATCGATGTGAACGTCCTGACCCGATCGGGGTGTCGTGTGACGACGTGCTGTCCGATCATGCCGCCTAGAGACGCCCCGACTACATGTGCCGATCCGAGGCCCAGGGCGTCGAGAACGCCGACGGCGTCGTCGGCCATGTCGGCCAACGAGTAGGGCGCCTCGACGGTCCCACCGCCGAGGACGGTGAAGAGGGCTTCGATCGGATCGACAGGCGGATGGTCGTCCAGCCAGGAGCTGAGCCCGACGTCCCGGTTGTCGAAGCGGACCACCCGGTGGCCCCGGTCGGCCAGCCCACGGCAGAACCCCTCGGGCCACACAGTCAACTGGGCGTTCAGCCCCATGATCAGGAGGATCGGGGGATCGGCCGGATCGCCCGTCTCCTCGACCTCGATGGTGATCCCGTTGGCCCGGACCTTCGCCATCCCCGCTCCTCGCCGCCTGGTGGACGGTGGTTAGGTTGCCACGGTGGACGACGTTCTCTGGAACCGGACCGGGCTGGAGTTGGCCGCCATGATCGCCGGGGGCGAGGTGTCCAGCCGGGAGGTGGTCGACGCCCACCTCGAGCGCATAGATGCCGTGAACGGCCGGCTGAACGCCGCCGTGCTGATCCTGGCCGACGAGGCGCGGAACGCCGCCGATGCCGCCGACCGGGTCATCTCCTCAGGGCTTCCCACGGGTCCGTTGCACGGGGTGCCCATCACGGTCAAGGACGGCCTGGACCTGGCCGGCCACCCCACCACCTATGGCGTCGAGGCCTTCGCCGACGGGATCGCCGCCCTCGACGACCCGGGCATCGGACGGCTGAAGGCCGCAGGGGCCATCCCCATCGCCAAGACCAACCTCCCGGAGATGGGGATGCGCCTCGCCACCGACAACCCCCTGTTCGGCCTGACCCGGAACCCGTGGCACCCGGACAGGACGGCCGGGGGCTCGTCGGGCGGCGAGGCCTCGGCCATCGCCTCGGGCATGTCCCCGATGGGGATGGGAACCGACCTCGGGGGTTCGGTCCGCAACCCCGCCTACTGCTGCGGCATCGCCGCCACCAAGACCTCTCTCGGTCGCCTTCCGGTATGCGGCTCGTCGCCGAATGCGGCCGAACCGATGGTGGCCCGCCAACTCATGGCGGTCGCCGGCCCGATGGCACGCAGCGTCGCCGACCTGGAGGCCATGCTCCGGGTGACCATCGGTCGCCACCCCAGGGACCCCCGGACGGTGGACGTGGCGTACGACGGAGCGCCGGTGGCGAGGCGGGTGGCGATCCCCACCGACCTGCCCGGCGGTCCGGTCCACGCGGATGCACGACAGGCGATCCAGCGGGCCTCCGACGCCCTGGTCGACGCCGGCTGGGAGGTGGTCGACACCTTGCCGCCAGAGGTGGAACGTTGCCTGGAGGTCTGGGGCCACCTGCTCGGCCACGACTTCCCGGCGACGCTGGCCAGCCTCGACGATGCCATGTCCGTTGACGGCAGCCACCTGATGCGGGCGTTGGTGGACTTCTGGCCTGCGTCCGGCATGCCGTCCCACGTCGCACACGCCGAGCGCTTCCGGCTGGCCAGGCTCTGGGCCGAGTTCCTCGCCGACCACCCGGTCGTGGTCCTTCCCACCTGGTACCAACCTCCCTTCGACCACCACGAAGACCTGGCCGACGACAGGGACGCCCTGCGATCGCTCTACGACGGTGTGTTCACCCCGATCGTCCCGGCCAACCTGCTGGGCCTCCCGGCCACCCAGGTCCCGGTCGGTCTGGGCGCTGACGGGACCCCGCTGGGAGTCCAGTGCCTCGCAGACCGCCATCGCGAGGACCTCACCCTGGTCGCAGCGGCGATCGTCGAGGCGGCATTCCCACCGCTCACCCCGATCGACCCGGCCACGGGCTGATCAGGCAGCGGCGTCCTGTCGATTCGGTACCGGGGGCGGAATACCCCGGGGCCCGGGACGCTCCGGCCGGGTCGGAGTGCCGTCAGGCCTGGATGACTACCAGGCGCTCCTCGGTCATCTCGCGCACCGTGTAGGCGGGCCCCTCCCGGGTGTTGCCCGAGTCCCGGATGCCGCCGTACGGCATGTGGTCGGCACGCCACGACGGCGACTCGTTGATCAGCACCCCGCCGTACTCCAGGACCTCGGCGGCCCGCAGGGCCCTGGCCAGGTCGTTGGTGAACACCGCGGCCTGCAGGCCGTAGGTGCTGGCGTTTGCACGGGCCAGGGCGTCATCGAAGTCGGTGTAGGTGGCGATGCCGACAACCGGTCCGAACACCTCGATGCAGCTGACCTTCATGTCGTCGGTGACTCCGGCGAGGATGGTGGGGGCCAGCACGCCGTCGACCATGGTGCCGCCGCAGACCAGGGTGGCACCGGCCGCCGTGGCCTCGTCCACCCAGGAGGCCACCCGGTCGGTCTCGTCGCCGTCTATGAGCGACGACAGGTCGGTCGCCGGGTCGGCGGGGTCGCCCACCGTCAGGGTGGCCGCCTCGGCGGCCATGGCCTCGGTGAATGCGGTGGCAATGTCATCGTGCACGTAGATCCGCTGGGTGGATATGCACGTCTGGCCTGAGAAGCCGAAGGCGGCGCCCTTCAACTTGGCCGCGGCGACGGCCACGTCCACGTCGGGCTCGATGATGATCGGCGAGTTGTTGCCGAGCTCCAGCGACACCTTCTTCCTGGGTGCGGTGGCCCGGATGTTCCAGCCGACGGGTGGTGAACCGGTGAAGGTGATCATGGCCACGTCGTCGTGTTCGACCATGTGGGCTGCGGTCCGACCGGGGCATGTCACGACGTTCAGCCAGCCGGGGGGAAGGCCGCACTCGTCCAGGAGGACCTCGGCCAGGCGGATGGCCGTCAGCGGGGTGGCCGATGCCGGCTTCAACACGACGGGGCAGCCGGCCGCGATCGCGGGGGCGACCTTGTGGCAGACGAGGTTCAACGGGAAGTTGAAGGGCGAGATGGCGCCGACGACGCCTATCGGCACCCGCTTCACGAAGCCCGTCTTGCCTTCACCCGCCGAGCTGGCGTCCATGGTCACCAGCTCGCCGCCCAGGGTGCGGGCCACCGCGGCGGCGAACCGGGCGGTGTCGACGGCCCGGGCCGCCTCGATGCGTGCCGTCGAGATGGGCTTGGCCGCCTCGGCCGAGATGCTCTGGGCGAACTCCTCGTGGTGGGCGGCGAGCGAGTCGGCCATGCGGTCCAGGATGGATGCCCGCTCGTGGGTGGGCATGACCCCGGCGGCAAGCGTGGCCTTCGCAGTGGCGATGGCTGCGTCCAGGTGGTCGGTGGTGCCGACGGGCACGGTGCCCAGGACCCGTCCGTTGTAGGGGGATCGGACCTCGGTGGCTTCCTCGGCGTCTACCCGGTCGGCGCCGATGATCATCAGGTGGTGTTCGCTCATGGGCACCTCCGAGGCAGCACGTCTTCTGGTGACAACCTACACTGACCAGACTCCTTTGGATCCAAATGAACGAGTCGAGGAAGGCCGCAGGAGATGGGCGAGCGACCACGGGTCACCGTTGCCGGAGTGCCGGTGTCGGTCGACCACTACGTGGGCGGCCGCCGGGTGTCGTCGGCCACCACGTTCGAGGACCGCTCCCCGCTGGACTGGTCGACGCTGCTGGCCGAGGTCTCCGCAGGCGACGCGGACGTCGCCGGGGAGGCCGTCACCGCGGCCGCCGCCGCCTTCAGGGGCTGGGCGGCCCTCGGCCCGGCCGGTCGTGGTCCCTACCTGCGACGCCTAGCCGACCTGATCGACGAACGGGTGCCCGACATCGCCGCGGTCGAGTGCGTGGACATGGCTATGCGCCACGAGAGCCTCCGCAACCGGGTCATCGGACGCGGCGCCCGCAACTTCCGGGCCTATGCGGACCTGGCCGAACAGCACGAGGAGCGGTCCTGGTCTTCCAACGGCACGGCCAACCGGGTCCAGCGGCTCCCGGCCGGACCGGCGGTGGTCATCACCCCGTGGAACGCCCCGTTCATGCTGGCCACCTGGAAGGTGGCACCGGCGTTGGCCGCCGGCAACCCGGTCGTCCTCAAGCCCGCCGAGTGGTCACCGCTCTCGGCCAGCCTCCTGGCCGACCTGGCCGACGAGGCCGGCCTGCCGCCCGGCGTGCTCAACGTGGTGCAGGGCATCGGTTCCGACGTGGGCCCGCCCCTGACGTCTGACCAGAGGGTGCGGCGCCTCTCGTTCACCGGATCCCCGGAGACGGCACGCCTCATCGGGGCGGCTGCGGCGGCCAACATCGTGCCGTTCACCGCGGAGTTGGGCGGCAAGGGCGCCCTCGTCGTGTTCGCCGACAGCGATCTGGAGGCGGCTGCCCGCACCGCTGCCGGCCAGTACGACGACTCGGGGCAGGTCTGCCTGGCCGCCACCCGCCTGCTGGTCGAGGCATCGGTGGCCGACGAATTCCTGGAGCGGTTCGACACCCACGTCGACGCCCACGTGCTGGGCGACGCCCACGACGACGCGACCACCATCACGCCGATGATCCACCCCGAGCACCTTGCCCGGGTGGAGGCGTTCGTGGACCGTGCCCGTGCCGCCGGCGACACGATCCTGCGGGGCGGTCAACGGCATGCACCGGACGGACTCTGGTACGAGCCCACGCTCATCGCCCCGGCCTCCAACGACAGTGAGATCGTGCAGCACGAGGTGTTCGGACCGGTGCTCACCTTCCAGGCCTTTGCCGACGAGGATGAAGCTGTGGCCCTCGCCAACAGCACCGCCTACGGACTCTCGGCCACCCTCTTCACCGGGTCGGCCGACCGGGCCGAGCGGGTGGGTTCGGCGCTGCGGGCCGGCACCACCTGGGTGAACTGCTTCCTGGTGCGCGACCTCACCGCCCCGTTCGGAGGCCTCGGGATCAGTGGCCTGGGTCGGGAGGGCGGCGACCACGCCCTGGAGTTCCACGCCGACCTCAAGACCCTCCAGATCAGGGACGACACCACCACATGAGCGATATCTGGACGCCCCTTCGTCGCGAATTAGTCGGTCGTATGGCCGACCTGGGGCCGACCATCGCGGCGCGCGCCGAGCGCTACGACCGGGAGGCGTCGTTCCCCCACGAGAACTTCGCCGACATGCGCGAGGCGGGGTTCCTGGCCCTGTGCATCCCCGAGCAGCACGGTGGGCTGGGGGCCGACTTCGTGACCTACGCCCTGGTCTCCGAGGAACTGGGCCGGCACTGCGGCTCCACGGCGTTGACCTTCAACATGCACACGGCGACCATGCTCCTCACCGGCCAGATCGCCGACGACCTGTCCATGTCCGACGAGGACCGGGTCACCCACGACCGGCGCCGGACCGCCATGTGGCGGGGCGTCGTCGAGGACGGCCACATCCACGCACAGCCGTTCAGCGAGGGTCGGGCCCCGGGCGAGACGACCGGCTTCGCCACCCGGGCCGTGCCGGTGGACGGCGGCTTCCGGGTCTCTGGTCGCAAGATCTTCGCCTCGCTGTCCGAGGCCGCCGACCTGCACAACGTGACCTGCATGGTCGAGGGCGAGGACGTGGTGCGGTTCCTCGGCGTGCCCGCCGAAGCGGCGGGCATCACGATCGAGGGCGACTGGGACCCACTGGGGATGCGGGGCACCGTGTCGAAGAACCTGCTGTTCGAGGACGTGTTCGTGCCCGCCGACAACGAGTTCCTACCTCCGGGATGCTTTGACCAGATGGCCGACCGGTGGCCGTACTTCTACATGACGCTCACGTTCTCGTACCTGGGCATCCAACGGGCGGTCCTGGACTTCACCTCGGCCTATCTCCGCGGCGCCGGTGGGCCTGACGAGCGCCGCGAGCATCCGCAGAAGCGACACGGCTGGGCGGAGATGCGCCTCGCCTACGAGCGCTCGCAGGCGCTGACCTACCGGGTGCTGGGCGAGGCGGGGGTGGATCCGACCGACGAGCAGGTCTGGCGGGCGTGGGCGGCCACCGTGACGGCCATGGAGACGGCGCCGGAGGTGGCGTCGACCGCGGTGCGGGTCTGCGGTGGCCGGTCGCTGCTGCGGCCCAGTGCGCTGGAGCGGATGTACCGCGATGCCCGCTGCGGTGCCACGATGCTTCCGTGGAGCGTCGAGGTCTGCCTCGGCCGCCTCGGCCGAGCCGGGCTCTACGACGACTGACCGACGACCGAACCGACTCGAGGAGGGGAACGACGTGGCCGTGCCATGGCACCGGATCGAGGCCTTCTCCGACCACTTCGCGCGCTGTGCCGTGACCGCCGGTGAGACGGCCGTGGTGCTGGCCGAGGCCGACAGCCGTCCTGAGCTGGTCGAGGTGGCGACCATCGCCCTGGAACGCCTCGGTGCCCTGGTGGCAACCGTGGTCATGCCCACGCCGCCCAACCGCGGGCCTGTGCCCATCCGCTCCACAGGTGCCTCGGTAGCCGTCGGTGGTCACAGGGCGGCCATCGCCGGCCTGGCCGCGGCGGACTTCATCGTGGACTGCACCGTCGAGGGCCTGCTCCACGCAGTCGAGAAGGAGGCCATCCTGGCCGACGGCGCCAGGGTCCTGATGCTCTCCAACGAGCACCCGGAGGTATTCGACCGGGTCGGCCACGATCCGTCAATGGGTGAGCGGGTGGCCCGCGGGCGTGCGCGGCTGGCGGCTGCTTCGACCATGAGGGTCACCTCGGCCGCCGGCACCGACCTCACCGTGGACCTGGCCGGTGCCGTCGTGGCCGGCTCCGACGGGACCGTCCCGAAGCCGGGGGGCATAGCGCACTGGCCCGGTGGCCTGGTGTTGTGCTTCCCCGCCGCCGGAACGGTGTCGGGCACCGTGGTGATGGCGCCCGGCGACGCCAACCTGACCTTCAAGGAGTACGTACGGTCACCGATCACCTGCACGCTGGAGGCCGACCACGTGGTCGACGTGTCCGGCGACGGCCTGGACGCGGAGCTGTTCGCCTCGTACCTGGCCGCCTGGGAGGAGCCGGAGGCCTACGCCGTCAGCCACGTGGGCTGGGGCATGAACCCGGACTGCCGGTGGGACGTACTCCCGCTCTACGACAAGGCAGACCTGAACGGCACCGAGCTGCGTGCCTTCGCCGGCAACTTCCTGTGGTCGACCGGCGCCAACGAGGTGGCAGGCCGGTTCTGCCGTGGCCACTTCGACCTGCCCATGCGGAACTGCACGGTGGCCCTGGACGGCGAACCGGTGGTGGTTGACGGCAGGTTGGTGGGTGACCTGGCCTGACCCTCGGGGCGACCTGGCCTGGTCTCCGCACCGGCGTGACGATCGATCGGTCAGGTCAGGAGGTGCGGATGGTGAGGTGCTTGGTGCCGCTGATCAGGTTTGAGCGCAGGCGGTCCGAGGTCCCGGTGATCTCGATTTCGGTGGTGCGCTTCAGCAACTCCTGCAGGGTGATCCTGATCTCCATGCGGGCCAGCCAGGCCCCCAGGCAGAGGTGTGGTCCGTTTCGGCCGAACGCCACGTGGTCGTTGGGGTCGCGACCGATGTCGAACCGGTACGGGTCGTCGAACTTCCGGTCGTCGTAGTCGGCCGACACCCAC
Organism: Acidimicrobiales bacterium; assembly: GCA_022452145.1. Taxonomy (NCBI): domain Bacteria; kingdom Bacillati; phylum Actinomycetota; class Acidimicrobiia; order Acidimicrobiales; species Acidimicrobiales bacterium. Next base: position 57,603 of record JAKURY010000008.1, read on the forward strand.
CAAAGCACCACCTTGTCGCCCTCGGCGATCGTGCGACCGCCCAGTTCCTGGTCGCTGGTGGCGGTGCGCCGGAAGTGGGTGGTCACCGTGGTCCACCGCAGAACCTCCTCCACCGCGGTGTCCATGAGCGAGGGGTCGTCGCGCAGTGCCCGCAGCTGGTCTGGGTGGTCGACGAGCGCCCTGAGCCCCTCGGTCAGCGAGTACCGGGTCGTGTCGTTGCCGGCCGCCACCAGCAGGGCGAAGAAGTTGTTGAATTCCAGGTCGCTGAGCGGTTCGCCGTCGGTGGTGGGTTCCAGCAGCCGGGAGATGACGTCGTCGTGCGGGCAGCCCCGACGCTCGGCGGCAGCCTCCTGGGCGTACCGGAAGACCTCCAGGCCGGCCGGGCTGCGAAACGGGATGAGCCGGAACTCCTCGGTGTCGACCCGGTCGACGACGTGGTCGGTGTACTCGGGGTCCGAGTTGGAGAGCAGCTGGTCGCCCCAGTCCACCAGCTGTTCGGCGTGCTCGTCCGGGACTCCGAGCAGGCGGCCCAGCATCCGCATGGGCAGCACCCGGGCCACTTCGGCGACGAAGTCGAACTCGCCGAGGGCCAGGGCGCAGTCCAGGATCCCACCGGTCAACTCACGGATCGGGTCCTCGTAGGATTCGACGGTCTTGCGGGTGAAGCCCCGGTTCACCAGGCGGCGCAGCCGGGTGTGGTCAGGTGGGTCCAGCTCCATCATGGTGCGCCGGGCCCGGGTCTCCTCGGCGTCCATCTCCTCCAGTCGGATTCCCATGAACGAGGTGAGGTCGTCCCACCGGCGGTTGGCGTCGACCACGTCGGCGTAGCGGGTGACTGCCCAGAAGCCCGAGCCGTCCTCCTCGTCCACCCACGAGACCGGCTCCTCGTCACGGAGCCGCTGCAGCGTTGCATAGGGAACGCCGTCCATCCACGTGTCGTGGGATGCCAGATCCGCGTGGCCGTCGTCGGAGTCGGGCGCCCAGGGGTGGCGGTCGATCCGGGCGGTGGTCATGGTCCGTCCTGCGTCGATCCATCCTCGGCCGACAGGTCCTCCAGCGTGGTGCCGCCGTTCCACGAGACGCCGACGCTGCGCCAGTAGCCGGCGATCATCTCCCGTGGTGCCAGCCGGTCCAACTCCTCGACCGGGGAGTCGAAGACCCGCAGGTCGACGTCGCCGGTGAAAGCCGGTCCGACCTCGGCGTCGTAGCCCCGCATGGTGACCAACTCGTTCAACGAGTCGGTGCCGTCGGCCTCTATGGCCGGAAGGAAGCGGTGGTGGAGCATCGGCAGGGCGTTCACGAAGCCGGTGTGGTCGCTGGGGCCGGTGATGGTGAACTCGGCCTCCACCAGCCGGCGTCCGTAGGCGGAGCAGGTGGCGCCGAACCGGCCGCCGGGTTCGAGGCGGGGTCCGGCCCTCCCTACGGTGACAGGTCGAGTCACCCAGATGTCGCCCAACTTCTTGGGGTAGCCCTGCACGTGGCCGCGCAGCATGGCGTAGTCCTTGTCGACCCAGATGTAGACGCAACGGCTGTAGTGCTCGCCCCGGTAGCGGCAGCGCACGACGACGAAGCACTCCTTGTACTGGAGGCGGTCGGGGTCCAGTACCTCGTTTAGGTCGTCGGAGCAGGACTGCCAGTCGGCCCAGATGACCGCTACGGCGCCGGGGTCGTCCTCGGCGGGGCTGAGCGGCGCGGGAAGGAGTTCGGCTACGGCTGCCGGGTCAGTGCGGTACTCGATGGTGAGCATGTCGCCCGAGTAGTGCCAGGGGGGCGATGGGACGAGCGACGACCTGCCGGTCGGTGTCCTGGGAAAGGTGAATCCCCTGGGTTCTGCCATGCCGGGTACCCTATCATTTGGACCCTAACGATTTCCATGGGAAGATCCAGTGGAACGGCATGGCGGCCGGACCGGCACCGATGGAGCACCGTATGGTGGTCGGCCCCGCACCGAGGGAGCGCGAGTATGGAACGACGACGGATCCTCCTGGACGGGTCGGTGACCCCGATGGTCGTTGACGGTGACGACCTGGTGGCCGGCGACGGGCGACGCGTGGCCGAGTCCGAGGCCGTCCACCTGCCGCCCAGCGAGCCGTCCAAGATCCTGTGCGTACACCTCAACCACGTCAGCCGGGTGGAGGAGTTCCAGGTCTCCCTGCCCGCCGCGCCCACCTACTTCCAGAAGCCGACCTCTGCCCTGAACGGCCACCGTGGCGACGTGGTCAGGCCCGACCGCTGCCGGTGGCTCAACTACGAGGGCGAGATCGTCATCGTGATCGGCGAACCCTGCCGCAACATCAGCCCGGCCGAGGCCGGTGACCATATCGCCGGCTACACGATCGGCAACGACTACGGCCTGCACGACTTCCGCGACACCGACGCCGGATCCATGCTCCGGGTGAAGGGCTCCGACACCCTCTGTCCGGTAGGGCCCGGCCTGGTCACCGACTGGGATTTCCGGTCCAAGGGGATACGGACGCTGGTCAACGGCGAGGTGGCCCAGGACGGCAACACCGACGAGATGACCTGGGACATGCACTACCTGGTGGCCGACCTGGCCCGGACCATCACGCTGCTGCCCGGCGACATGGTCTTCTCCGGTACACCGGCCAACTCCCGACCGGTCCAACCCGGCGACGTGGTGACCGTGGAGGTCGAGGGCCTGGGTTCGCTCACCAACACCATCGTGAACGGGCCCACGTCCGTACGGGACGACTGCGGGGCCCAGCCCACTGAGTCGGAGGAGGTCCTGTCCACCGCCCTGGGCGGCGACTGGGAGTTCCGGGGGATCCGTCCGCCGAAGCGCTGACCCGACTCGTTCACCCGGCCGGGGGCCAGAGGGGAGCATGACACCGGTAGTCCGGTAAGGGCCCGGTGGTCGCCTCAGCTATCCACCCGTTAGCGGACACATTCCAAGAATTTGCATGCAAACGTACGGGGCTTCTATCATTTGGACCCTAACGACATTAGAGTCGGGCAGGGCTCCAAACGTTGGGGTCCGTGGGCCGCTGGCCAGATTTCTCCGGAGGGGCATGACATGAAGTCCAGATCCTTGATCGCGCTGTTGGCGGTATTCGGCCTCATGGCCGCAGCCTGTGGAAGCAGCGATGACGGGGCTGCGCCGGCAACCACTGCTGCGCCGGCAACCACTGCTGCGCCGGCAACCACTGCTGCGCCGGCCACCACTGCTGCGCCGGCCACCACCGCTGCGCCCGAAGACGACGGTGCTGTCGGGGTTCCGGCGACGGTGGGTCTGGATGTTGATGCGATTCTGGGGGCTGACCTGGCCAGTTGTGCTGCTGTGCCGACGGGTGATCCGATTCGTGTGGGCATGGCGATGGACTTCAGTGATGTCGTCGGGTTCGTCGACATTCCGGGTTCGAACCTGGTGCCCTACGTTGCCGAGTTGATCAACTGCAGCGGCGGAATCGATGGCAGCCCTGTCGAGGTTCGTGTGGCCGAGGTTGGTGACGACGCCGGTCTTGCCGCCCAGGAGCTGCTCGACTGGGGGGCACAGTTCATCATCGGTCCACCCTTTGCCGACTTCGCTCTGCCGATCCTGCAGGTCACCGGTGGCCAGGTGCCGCTGTTCGTGGCTGCGTCCACCGAGCCCACCCTCGCTGATGCGTCGATCAACTCTTACCTTGTGACCTTCGACGACTTCGGCATGTCGGGGGCGGCAGCGCAGTGGGCGCTGGACCAGGGAATCACCCGTGCGATCGTGTTCACCGAGGGTGAGGGGATCCCCTATACCGGTGTGAACCCTGATGCCTTCGCAGCGGCGTTCGAGGCTGGTGGCGGTGAGGTTGTCAGCACCCAGACCTACGTGTGGGCTGCTGATACCGACTTCTCTGCGCAGGTGAACGAGATTGCCGGTATTTCCGAGAACAACGAGGTGGTCTTCTCTGCTGCGTTGGCCTTCCAGGTGACAGCGCTTCGTGGCCAGCTCGAGGGCCAGGGCCTCGACGCCCTCACCTACATCGGCACCGATGCCATGGATGCCACCGGTATCCAGGTCGAGGCGAACAACGAGGGCATTGCCCACACGCCCCATACCAGCATCAGACCAGGTGATCCGATCGACACGTTGTTGGCCGGCTACGAGGCTTCCCGGGGTGAGGCGCTCGAGAGCCGGGGCTTCATGGCCCTGTATGTCGACTCGTTGTTCCTGGGCATCCGGGCCATGTTGGACTGTGGCTGCGACGAGCCTGCTGATATCGGTGAGGCCGTGAAGCAGATCTCTGGCTTCCAGGGGCTGTCAGGTGAGATCACCTATGCCGGCACCAACGGCATCCCGGCCAAGGCGGTCCCGATCAACCGGATCGTCAACGGTGAGGACGTTCTCGTCGCCACGATGGGTGGCTGATGTTTGATGCTCGAGGTGTCGGGTCTGACAACCAAATATGGTGAGATCTCGGCACTGAGAGAAGCAGGCCTGCATGTCGGGTCCGGTGAGGTCGTAGGCCTCATCGGACCCAACGGTGCTGGCAAGACGACGTTGCTGAACTCCATCGCCGGGCTCCTGACGCCCAGCGAGGGCAGCGTGACGTTTGAAGGCGAGGACATCACCGGTCGTCCACCTGAGGACCTGGTGAGGCTGGGGCTGGCCCTGGTGCCTGAGCACCGCCGGGTATTCGTGGATCTGACGGCGGAGGAGAACCTGAAGATCGGCGGGGTCACGACTGCCGGCGCCGATCGGGCCGAACTGCTCGAGGAGATGGGCGAACGGTTTCCGATGCTGCGCGACAAGTGGACGACCCCGGCCGGCTACCTCTCCGGTGGCGAGGCGCAGCAGTTGGCCATTGCCCGTGCCCTCATGTCGGAACCCCGGCTGCTCATGATGGACGAGCCCTCCTTGGGCCTGGCCCCGATTCTCGTGGACGTGGTATTCGACCTCATCGAATCGCTCCGGGCGCAGGGTCGCACGCTGCTCGTCGTGGAGCAGAACGCAACGCGCATGCTCGACCTGGCTGATCGCGCGTACGTGCTGCGTAGTGGCGAGGTCGTCGCTGAAGGTACCGGTGCGGAGCTGCGTGGAAACAAGGACCTATTCGACACCTTCGTCGGCAACTGAGCAATGGCCGAGCTGCTCCAGAACCTCATAGACGGACTTGGACGCGGCAGCATCTACGCCCTGCTGGCGCTCGGAGTGGCGGTGATCTTCGGCGTCATGCACCTGCTCAATTTTGCCCATGGCGAGTTGATAACGGTCTCGGGCTATGCAGCGTTCTGGGCCATCAATGCCGGCTGGTCCTGGTACCTGACCGTGCCGCTCATCGTGGTCGTCTCCGTCGCGACGTCACTGGTCATCGAGCGCATCGCCTTCAGCCGGGTGCGCGGCGCAGACGACTTCACCCTGCTCCTCACTTCGTTCGGCGTGCACTTCGTCGTCTCAGCCGTGTTCCTCCTGTACGTGTCGGCGTCGTTCAAGACCTTCGCCCGCCCGGGCTGGGTCACCGACACCTACTCGGTGGGCTCGTTGCGGGTAGAGGTATTCGACACGGTCGTCATCGCGGTAACAGTCGTGGCCCTGATTGCCACCACCCTGCTCCTGCAGCGAACCATGTTCGGCCTGGCGCTGCGGGCCGCAGCGGCCGATTTCGATACCGCCCGGCTGATGGGCGTCCGTTCAGACTCCGTGATCCGTGGCGCCTTCGCCCTGTCGGGTGTGCTGGCCGGGATAGCAGGGGTGTTCTGGCTGATGCGGGCCGGTAGCACTTTTCCGACCGCCGGGATCAATCCCATGCTCAAGGGAGTGCTCGCTGCGCTCATCGGTGGCCTGGGGAGCCTTCGCGGTGCGGTACTGGGGGGATTCGCCCTGGGCCTGGCCGAGGTGCTGCTGCGCTCCCGCCTGCCCGACTCGGTGGCCAGCCTCACCGAGGGGGTCGTCTTCTTGCTCATCGCGCTGCTGTTCATCTTTCGGCCCCAGGGCCTGGTCGCCGTTGCGCACGCCGAGAGGGTCTGATGTTCCCCGACCTCCGCCGCGACGTCCTGTACCCCATCGTCGGCGGTGTCGTCCTGTTCGCCCTGTTCGTCGGGTTCGGGCTGGTGTACCAGGGCCAACTCGGAGGGGCGGAACGCCTGGTCACCTTCGCCCTGATCGACGCCGTCATCGTGCTGGGGATCCAGATCTATGTGGGGAATACGGGCATCCTGTCGTTCGGCCATATCGGCTTCGGGGCCATTGCCGGCTATGCCTTCGCCCTGTCCGCGATCTCGCCAGCGGAGAAGGCGAAGCGGATCTCGGACGCTCCGTTCGGACTCGCCGATGTGCAGCTGAGTCCGTGGTTGGCTGTCGGGGTTGCCGTGGCCGCGACCCTCGTCGTGGCTTTCGTCGTCGGAGTCGGGCTGGCCCGGTCCGGAGCCGAGTCTGGCGCGGTCTCTGCCACGGTCATCACCCTCGCACTGCTCTTCGTGACCCACGAAGTGGCCCGGAACTGGCCCGACCTCACCGGTGGCGACCGGGCGGGTCTCTCGTTCCGCATAGGTGGCACGCTTGACAGCAGGGTTCCGATCTACGTCGCTCTCCTGGTCACCATCGTGATCGCACGGTTGTACGCGCAGAGCAGGAGCGGGCGCCTAGCGGTGGCCGCCCGTGAGGACAACCTGGCGTCGCGAGCCATGGGCGTGAACCCGCTCGTCCAGCAGATGGTGGCCCTGCTGATATCGGTAGCCGTGGTCAGCGTCGGTGCGAGCCTTCGGGTGTACGAGAAGGGCTCGATTCTTCCCGGCGACCTCTTCTTCAACCTCACGTTGGTGACGCTGGTGATGCTCATCGTCGGTGGCCGTCGCAGCGTCACAGGGACACTGCTCGGGGTCGCGGTCATCACCGCGGGTCGGGAACTCGCCCGTCGCCTCGGTCAGGATGGCTTCGAGGTGTTCGGTATCGGTCTCGACGACGCGCCGCTGGACTGGATCTTCCGGGAGAACCTCAAGTCGGTGTTCCTCGGCGTTTCCATGCTCGGCTTCATGATCTGGCGCCCTTCGGGTCTGCTCGACGACTGGGAACTCGACAGGTGGCTCCACGCAAGGTCCGCTCGCAGCAGCGAACCGCCGACGGACCCGCTGCCGATCCTGGAACCGGATGACTCGACCCCGTTGGTGGTCGAAGGCGTCAACGTGACGTTCGGAGGCTTCCGGGCGCTGACGGATGTGGGAATCGAGGCGAGGAAGAGCGAGGTGGTCGGGATAATCGGCCCCAATGGTGCGGGTAAGACCACCCTCCTTAACGTCATCACCGGGTTGGTGGAATCCAGCTCAGGGAGCGTGGTCCTCGGCGGCGCCGATCTCACGTCGGCTCCGTCGTTCGAGATCGCCCGTAGTGGGTTGGTGCGAACCTTCCAGAACCTCCGCCTCTTCACTGCTCTCACGGTGCGGGAGAACGTGGAGGTCTCAGCCCTGGTGGCAGCGACCAGCCGTCGACACCAACCGTCCCCCGATGTCGACGGCCTGCTGGCCGCCGCCGGCCTCTGGGAGCACCGCGACCGGCGGGCCCGAGAACTCGACTACGGCACCTCGCGCCGCCTCGAACTCGCCCGCGCTACGGCCATGGCACCCGCGTACCTGCTGCTGGACGAGCCGACCTCGGGGATGAGCGACTCCGAGTCGCTGTTGATGATCGAACAGGTGAGGCGAATGGCCGGTCTTGTGGGCGCAGGTGTGGTCGTCATCGACCATGACCTGAACTTCATCATCGGGATATGCGATCGCATCTACTGCCTTGACTGTGGGGAGGTCATAGCCCATGGCAGTCCGGCGGAGATCCAGGCTGACCCGATTGTCCAGGCGGCATACCTGGGTGCGGCCGCACAGGCCTGAGCCCCACCGGCGGGAGGGTGGCGGGTAGCCAGCAGGTCAGGAAGCCCCTTAGGCGTTCGTTGCCGAAGCTGCGACCAGCCAGGTGAAGAGCGGGTCACCGGGGCGACCGGGGAGCATCTCGGGATGCCACTGCACGGCCACGATGGGAAGCGATTCGTGCTCCAGGCCCTCGATCGAGGCGTCCTCGGCGAAGGCCGTCGCACGCAGGTCCGTACCCAGCCTGTCGACGGTCTGGTGGTGCAAGGAGTTGACCCGGCGGTCACCGCCGTAGATGTCGGCCAGCACCGATCCCGACCCGAAGGAGACCCCGTGCCACTCGGTGGTCGTCGGGTGGTCGAAGCCGGCGTGCGCCGGGACGTCCTGGTGGAGGGTGCCGCCGGCGTGCACGTTGATGAGCTGCAGGCCACGGCAGATGCCGACCGTCGGCAGGGCGCGGTCGACGGCTGCGTCCAGAACGGCACACTCGTGGTCGTCCCGCAGCGGTTCCGGCGGGAACTCATCGGTCAGCGGCTCGTCGCCGTACCGGGCCGGGTCGATGTCGGCCCCCCCGGTCAGAAGCACGCCGTCCAGGTGGCCCACCACGTGGACCGGGTCGACGTCGAGGGGGAGGAACACGGGGACTCCGCCGGCCTCCAGCACGCCGCGCCCGTAGTCGGCGTAGAAGATGTCGACGGCAAAGTCAGCCAGGATGTTGAGGTTCCCGACCAGCTGGTCACCGCGCTTGCGACGTCCGGTTATCCCGATCAACGGTCGTCCGGTCATGGCTCACCTCCCGTTTGTGTTTGCAGGGCTGACTCCGGATGAATATTGTATTCAAAATCCACCGATCCCCTCCGTGGCTCGGTACGGGCTGGAACCAATGGGGACCGATGGACTCGAATGCCGGTACGGGCGACGAACGGTACCCGGCCCGGGCACCGTCGTCCCGACGGCGTGGCGCCCTGGGCGAGGAGGTCGTCGACTACCTGAGGAACCTGATCCTGACGGGAGCACTCCGCCCCGGTCAGAAGGTCGACCAGGAGGCGGTGAGCACGGCCCTCGGCGTCTCCCGGAGCCCCATTCGCGAAGCGCTGGTGGTGTTGAGTCGGGAGGGCCTCATCGAGTTGACCCCGCGTCGCGGTGCCTCGGTGGTGCAGCTCACCAGGGAGGACATCATCGACCACTACGCCCTGTTCGCCGTGGTAGCCGGACGTGCCGCTGCCATGGCCGCCGAGTCGCTGGACGAGGTCAGGCTCGCCGAACTGCGGGCCGTGCACGAGCGCTTCACCGTCGAGAACCTCGAGAACCTCGAGAACCTGCAGCAGCTGAACCAGGCCTTCCACCGGATCATCAACCTGGCAGCCCCCCGCCGAACCCGTTGGCTCCTCGGGCACCTGGAGCGATCGGTGCCCGCCAACTACTTCGAGTTCGCTGACGGCTGGAACCGGGTTGCGGTCGACCACCACCTGGCGATCCTCGAGGCCATCGTGGCAGGCGATCCCGAGCGGGCCCGGAGTGCCATGGAGGGCCACCTGCTGGAGAGCGGACGGGCCGCCGCCGCCCAGCTGGATGCCTGTGGGTTCTTCGATGCCGGGCCGGACCAGAACACGTGACCACCACCGCACGCGAGGACCTCTTCGCCGTCGAGTACGACATAGAGCGCAAGTTCCGGGAGACCCGGCTGTACCAGGTTGCTCCGGTGACCAACAACCTGATCCTGGCCTTCCTGGGCGAGAAGGTCCTCGGCATGCCCAAGAGCTACTGATGCGCGCTGTCGTGCTGCGCGGGGTCGGCCAGGGCCTGGAGACCGATGACGACCATGTCGAGCCCGTGGTCGGTGACGGTGAGACCCTCATCGAGGTCACGGCGTGCGGCGTATGTGGCTCCGACCTGCACGTGGTCGACGGTGACTTCCCCAGCCCGATGCCGATCATCCTGGGCCACGAGGTCACAGGGGTACACGAGCGGCTCGGCCCGGTCATGGTCTATGCCCCGTGGGGGTGCCGATCGTGTGCCCAGTGCGATGCCGGCCTGGAGCAGATCTGCGCCGATGCCACCGAGGCCGGCCTGTTCACCGACGGGGGCTACGCCGAGCGGATGCGGATTCCCGATGAGGGCTACCTCACGCCCCTGGACGGTCTCGACCCTTTCGCCAGTGCCCCACTGGCCTGCGGCGGCCTGACCGCCTTCCGGGCCGTAGGCCACGGGCTGGCTACCCTGCGGGGGCGAGGTGCCGGTGCGAGGGCCATGGTCGTCGGGGCCGGGGGCCTCGGCCAGTACGCCATCCGGTACCTTCGCCTGCTGACCGACGCCGAGGTGGTGGCCGTCGACCCGAACGCCGACAAGCAGGCGGTGGCCCTCGAGGTGGGAGCCCACACAGCGGCCGGACCCGAGGACGAGCTCGGCTCCGCCGACGTGGTGCTGGACTTCGTGGGTGCCGGGTCGACCCTGGACCTGGCCGCTGCATCTGTGCGCCGACGGGGTCTCGTCGCCGTGGTGGGCCTCTTTGGTGGCCGGATCCCGTTCGGCCTGGGTGCAGTGCCGCACGAGGCCCGCTTCATGTCCACCTTCTGGGGCTCACGGGCCCAGATGGACGAACTGCTGGACCTGGCCCGTCGCGAGCCCACCATCGTGCAGCCCGTGGAGGTGCTGCCCCTGGCCGATGCCCAGACTGCACATGAGAGGCTCCGGGCCGGCGATGTCCGCGGCCGCATCGTGCTGGACCCGCTTGCCCATTGGCCGAAGTGACCGAGATCATTCACCCATTGAAGGGAACGCCATGTCCGAAGCACTGACCGCCGAGGCCTTCCGGAACCTCTGTTCCGACAATGGCGTACACACCGTGGAGGTGGCGGTCGTCGACACGTATGCACACCTCCGTGGGAAGCGGGTTCCCGTCGACCGCTTCTTCGATGAGGTGATGTCCGACGGTGTCTCCATCGCCGACGCCGTGTTCATCCTGAATGTGCGGGACGAGCTCATCGAGCACGAGTTGGTCAACATGGAGAGCGGTTTCCTCGACACCGGGATCGTCCCCGACGTGTCGACCGGACGCCTGCTGACCCACCGGCCCGGCTACGCGCTCGTCTTCACCGACGCGTACGACGAGCACGGTGCCGTCCACCCCCTCTCACCGCGCGGGGTGCTCGCCGCACAGGTCGAGCGGTGCCGGTCCCTCGGACTCGACCCCGTGGTCGCCACCGAGTCCGAGTTCTACCTCTGTACGCCCGAATGGCAGCCAGTCCGGTCGCACATCAAGTACAGCTCGCTCACCGATGCCCCCGACCTGGAGGAGGTGCTCCTCGACATCCGGAACGGGCTGGGAGGCGCCGGCCTCCACGTGGAGTCCTCCAACCAGGAGTACGGGCCCGGCCAGATCGAGGTGAACGTCGGGCCGGCCGACGCCATGCGGGCCGCCGACGAGTGCACGCTCTACCGGTCGATCGTCAAGGAGGTGGCGGTCCAGCACGGGCTGCGGGCCACCTTCATGCCCAAGCCGCTCACCGAGGAGTCAGGTTCGGGCATGCACGTCCACACCAGCCTCCGGGCCAATGGTGGCAACGCCTTTGCTGACAGCAACGGGTCGCCCAACGAGCTCATGGGACACTGGGTGGCCGGCCTGCTCGAGCACGCTACGGCGCTGTCGCTCCCGGCGTGCCCGACGGCCAACGGGCCGAAGCGCATCCGGCCCTACACGTTCGCCCCCACCCATGTCCACTGGGGCCTCGACAACCGCAGCGTGCTGGCCCGCTGCATTGTCGAGGCCGGGTCGTCGGCCAATCGGGTGGAGTTCCGCTCGGCCGGAGCCGATGCCAACCCGTACCTGCTGATCGCCGGTGTCCTGGCCGCCGGTTGCGATGGCGTCGAGCGGTCCCTGGAGCTGCCGCCCATGTCGATCGGGGACATGTACAGCGCGCCCGGGGACTGCACGCCGCTGCCCACCGACCTGGCCGGTGCCATCGACGCCTACGAGGGCAGCCTGCTGGCCGGGATGCTCGGTGACACCTTCTCGCGCAGCTTCGTGAGCCTCGCCCGCGAGGAGGTGAGGCTGGCAGCCGAGCACAACCCGGATCCCGACGATGTGAACGACTGGGAGCGGGCCCGCTACATCGAGTTCAGCTGACCGATGCACGCCGAGACGATGGACCGACCGCCCAGCCCCGCCGACATTGCCAGCCCGGTGATCTACCTGGACGGCATACCCCACGACGGCTTCGCGGCCATCCGGGAGACCGAAGGCCTGGTGTGGCATCCATACGATGACAACGGGTTCTGGGCCGTCACCCGGCACGCCGACGTGCGGGAGGTCTCCCGGAACCCGGAGGTGTTCTCGTCGGCCATCGGCCACACCAACCTCTGGGACCTGGAGGCCGACGCCCTCGAGGCCCGGCGCTCGCTCATCGACTCCGACGCCCCGGACCACACGCGGTTGCGACGCGTGGTGTCGAGGGTGTTCACACCGAAGGCCACCCGATCCTGGGAGGACACCGCCCGGGGGATAGCAGCCGACCTGGTCGATGCCTTCGTCGCCCGGGGTGGCGGTGACTGGGTGGAGCTGGTGGCCGCGCCGCTGCCCATCCGCGTGATCCTTGCCATCCTCGGGGTGCCGGCGGTCGACGCCGACTACATGGTGGAGCTGACCGACCACCTCGTGGAGGGCACGGGCGACCGACCGTCGCTGCCCGACGACGCCTACGGCAACACGACGCCGACACGCCTGCTGCCGTTCAACAGCCCGGCCAGCTACGCCCTGTTCGAGTACGGCGAGCGGATGCGCCAGCTCCGGCTGGCCGAGCCGACCGACGACCTCGTCACCGGCCTGGTCACTGCAGAGGCCGACGGTGAACGGCTGACACCCGCCGAATACCGCAACTTCTTCCAACTGCTGGTGTTCGCCGGCAACGAGACGACGCGGACGGCGATCATCCACGGGGGCATGGCGTTCGCCGAGTCCCCCGACCAGTGGGCGGCCGTGGTGGACGACCCGTCGACGGTCCCAACGGCCGTCGACGAGGTGATCCGGTGGGCCACGCCGATCCTTCACATGCGGCGGACCACCAGCCGCGAGACGCTGCTGGCCGGGACGCCGCTCGCCGCCGGCGACAAGGTGGTGATGTGGTACGCGGCCGCCAACCGCGATCCCGAGGTGTTCGACGAGCCGTTCCGGTTCGACGTGGCCAGATCCGACAACCCGCACTTCGCCTTCGGCGGAGGTGGCCCCCACTTCTGCCTGGGGGCGTTCCTGGCGAAGATGGAGGTCCAGGTGCTGCTCGAGGAGATGGCGCGCCGCGGCGTCCGCCTCGAACAGCGGTCCGAGCCGGTACGGCTCGCTTCGAACTTCGTCCACGGCGTGGAGTCCCTGGAACTCGGGGTCCTGGCGTGAGCGGTCCCGTCCGACTCGCGGTGGATGTCGACCGGTGCATCGGCATCGGTCAGTGCGAGTTGCTGGAGCCCGAGGTATTCAGGCTGGACGATGAGACGGCGATCTCCCGGGTGGTCGACGGGGCGACCCTGGGACGGGAGCGGGCGGCCGAGGTGGTCGAACGGTGTCCCAGCATGGCCATCTCGATCCTCGAGGACTGAGGGCCAGCAGGGGTTCCACGCGGGCGTCAAGGGGATCGACAACCTATTGAATACCGTATACGGTGTTTACATGTGCGGATTGCCACATGAGTCCCTGGCGGGAAACCCGGGACGGCGGCGGTGATCGGCGAAGACCGTTTCGGCCAGGTTGTCACCGCCGCCCGCCCGGCCTCGGTTGACGTCTGGGATGCGGCAGTCGGCGAGGTCCTGGACTTTCGTGGTGACCCAATCGATCGACTACACGAGCTGACGGCGACCGACGACGCCTTCGTAATGGGCCTGGTGATGACGACGGCAGGCTCGGTTCTCGGCGGTGACGACCCGCTGTCGGAGGCCCTGCAGACCGATCTGGCAGCGCTCGAAGCCCGATGCGCCCGTGCCACAGAACGGGAACGGAGCCATGAGGAGGCCGTCGCCACGCTGGTCGACGGGAACTTCACCGTGGCAGCCGCACGGTGGGAGGCCATCGGTGCCCGCCACCCGCACGACGTGGTGGCGACCAGGATGGCCCACGACGTCTACCTGCACGTGGGTGACGACGCCCGGAGGCTCCAGGCCTCGACGGCGGTGATCGGCCGCCTCCGTCCGGGTGACCCGGGCTATGGGGTGGCCGCCGGCCAGCACGCCTTCGCGCTCGAGGAGTCAGGCCACTACGACGAGGCCGAGCGGTTCGGCCACCTCGCCCTGGAGGTGGATCCGGTCGACATCTGGGCGCTGCACGCCCTGGCCCACGTGTACGAGATGCAGGACCGCCATGCCGAGGCCATCGGACACCTGCGGAGCACCCGGACTGACTGGGAGGAACGGGACCACCTGGCCCTCCATCTCCTCTGGCACCTGGTGCTGCGGCTCATGTCGGCCGGAGAGTTCGACGAGTGCCTGGACGTCTTCGACGAGCGGATCCCCGGGACCGACAGGGCGTTCGGCCTAACCGACCTCACGTCGATGCTGTGGCGCCTGGAACTGGCCGGCTGCGACGTCGGTGACCGGTGGCCGACGTTGGCCGCGAGGTGGCGTGACCACGACCAGCTCCACACCACGGGCTTCCTTGACATCCACGCCGCCCTCGCATTCGCGACCTGTCCGGACGACCCGGGGGCAGGGCGCTACTGGGCCGGCCTGGACGCCTGCCACAGGGGTGGCGCATCGGAGAACGACGAGACGTTCGACCTGGTGGTCCGGCCGGTGGCATCGGCCATCCGTGCCTACCGGGCGGGCCGGTACGACGAGGTAGCAGGGGACATCGACCGGCTGTCGTCGGTCACCCACCGACTCGGTGGCAGCATCGTGCAGCGGGACCTCCTCGCCATGACCGCCCGCGAGGCGGCACGGAGGAGCGATCGGCAGCCACGGCCGTTCGAGGAGGCCCGTCCATGACTGGGACCGTGACCAACCGACTGGACCTCGCCGATCCGGCGACCTACGACCACGGAATCCCCCATGACGAGTTCCGCCGTCTCCGCGGTGAGCCCGGCCTCGTCTGGAACCCTTCCGGACCCTGGGGGTCGGGCTTCTGGTCGGTCACCCGATTGGACGACCTGGTGGCCGTGTCACGGGATCCGGCCACGTTCTCCTCCGAGCTGGGCCACATCCAGATCTACGACGTGGACGAGGACGTCCGTTCCGTCAGAGCGTCGATGATCGACCTGGACCCTCCGGTGCACACCCGGCTCCGTCGTCTCGTCAGCTCTGCGTTCACCCCCCGCCACGTACAGGGCTATGTCGACGACGTACGTGGTCGGGTTCGGCGCCAGATGGACCGGTTCGTGGAGGCAGGCGGGGGCGACTGGGTCTCGACGGTGGCCGCTCCGATACCGATCGGGGTCATCTGCGCCCTCATGGGCATCCCCGAGGAGGACCACGACCTCATGATCGAGATGACCGATCACCTGGTCGAGGGCACCTCGTCGGCCGAGCTGGACCCCGGTGCCTACGGAAACACGCGACCCCTGCGGGAGCTGCCGTTCAACAGCCCGGCGGCACACGGGGTGGAGGAGTACGCGCGGCGCGCCCGCCGCCAGCGGCTGGACCATCCGACCGGTGACCTCCTGTCAGAGTTGGCGACTGCGGAGGTGGGTGGCGAGCGGCTCAGCGAGACCGAATTCGCCCGCTTCTTCCAACTCATGATCTTCGCCGGCAACGAGACGACCCGGTCGGCCATGTCCCACCTGGGCATCCACCTGGTCGAACACGCCGACCAGTTCGACCGGGTCCGTTCCGATCCGGACCTGCTGGACACGGCAGCGGAGGAGGTGGTGCGCCACGCCTCACCGATCCTCTACTTCCGGCGGACGGCGACGGCTGACACCACGCTGGCCGGGACCGATGTGGCGGCGGGAGAGAAGGTCGTCATGTGGTACGCCAGCGCCAACTTCGACGAGGTCCACTTCGACGATCCACAGGCCTTCGACGTGGGGCGCCCGAAGGTGCCGGGCCACGTGGCGTTCGGCGGCGGCGGCGCCCACTTCTGCCTTGGTGCCTCGTTGGCCCGCATCGAGATCTCGGCCCTGGTCGCCGACGTCCTGGCCCGTGACCTGAGCCTCGAGCAGGTGGGAGCGCCGGAACTGGTCTCATCCAACTTCGTGAACGGCGTAGAGCGCCTCGAGATGAAGGTGGCGGGCCCCAGATGACCCGACCGCTGGAGGGCCTGCGGGTGGTGGACGCCGCGACCATCCTGGCGGGCCCGTTCGCCGCCTCGATCCTGGGTGAGTTCGGGGCCGACGTGGTAAAGGTGGAACAGCCCGGCGTTGGGGATCCGATGCGGCGCCTCGGGACCGAGGCACCGGACGGCGACACCTGGTGGTGGTTGAGCGACACCCGCAACAAGGTCAGCGTCGAGATCGACCTGCGGACCGCCGAGGGTGCCGGACGATTCCGATCGCTCGTGGCATCGGCCGACGTGCTGGTCGAGAACTTCCGCACAGGAACCATGGAGGCCTGGGGCATCGGGTTCGAGTCACTCCGGGAACGGAACCCCGGCCTGATCCAGCTTTCGGTCAGCGGCTACGGCCGGATCGGGCCCCTGGCCGCCACCGCGGGCGTGGCCCGGATCGCCGAGGCCTTCACCGGCATGACACACCTGACAGGCGATCCGGACGGGTCGCCGGGGCTCTCGGGATCCTCGGGCCTGGCCGACTACCTGGCCGGCATCTACGGCGCCCTCGGCGTGCTCCTGGCTGCTCGGTCCCGCGACGAGACCGGCCGCGGCCAGTTGGTGGACGTCGCCCTGTACGACGGCGTGGCCCGCATCCTCGACGAACTGTTGCCGGTGTTCGCGGCGACCGGCATGGGCAGGGAACGCATGGGCCCGGAGACCCACCGGTCGGTCCCCCACAGCAACTACCGGGCCGCCGACGGTCGGTGGCTGACCATCGCCTGCACCAACGACCGGATGTTCGGACACCTGGCCGCCGTCATGGGTAGGTCCGATCTACTGGACGACGATCGCTACGCCACCAACCAGGCCCGTATCGCCCGACGTGACGAGGTGAACGTGCTGGTCGGCGACTGGGTGGCCGGCCTCGAAGCCGGTGCCGTCGTCGACCTCTGCGAGGCGGCCGCCGTTCCCTGTGGCCTCGTCCGGACGGTCGACCAGTACCTGGACCACCCGCAGGTGGCCGCCCGCGACTCTGTGGTAACCATCGACCACCCCGCCGTCGGACCGGTCACCGTGCCCGGCGTGGTGCCCCGGCTGGTGGACACTCCCGGGTGGATCGAGACCCTGGGAGCCGTGCTCGGTGGGGCATCCGTAGACGAGATCATCGAACGCTGGAGCGGCGTCCGGACTGACGACCTGACGACAGGAGAGAACGCATGATGTGGCAGCTCACCGAGGAGCAGTTGGACCTGCAGGCGAGGGCCCGTGCGCTGGCCACAGAGGTTGTCGGGCCACGCGCCGCCGATGTCGACCGGACCGAGTCGTATCCGTGGGAGAACGTCGAGGCTCTCCGGGATGCGGGCATGACCGGCATGACCGTGCCCACCGACTTGGGCGGACCCGGGCACTCCCTCCTGGACGCCGTCCTCGTGGTCGAGGAGATGGCGAAGCAGTGCGGTGTGACCGGCCGGATCGCCGTGGAGGCGAACATGGGGGCCATCTCGGCGATCCTGGCCTACGGCACCGATTCCCAGCGACGCCTGGCCGCCGACCTGGTGCTGGGCGGCGACAAGCCCGCCATCTGCATCACCGAGCCCGGAGCCGGGAGCGCCGCTTCGCAGATGACCACCCGGGCCGACCGTCGGGGCGATTCCTACGTGCTGAACGGGAAGAAGCACTGGATAACTGGTGGCGGCGTGTCTCGCCTCCACCTGGTGTTCGCCCGGGTGTTCGACGAGCAGGGTGACGAGGAGGGCATCGGCGGGTTCCTCGCCATCCGCGACGAGACGCCGGGACTGGTCATCGGCCGGCGGGAGCCGACCATGGGCCTGCGGGGCATTCCGGAGACGGAGGTCCTGTTCGAGGACATGCAGGTCGATGCCGAAATGGTGCTGGTTCCACCGTCCGGGTTCGGGAGCGGCTTCGCCGAGCTGATGAACTCGTACAACAGCCAGCGGGTAGGGGCCGGCACGGTCGCCCTGGGACTGGCCACCGGTGCGTACGAGCGTGCCGTCGCCTTCACCAAGGAGCGCGAGCAGTTCGATCGCCCCATCGCCGAGTTCCAGGGCGTCCAGTGGATGCTGGCCGACATGAGCATCCGGCTGGAGGCGGCTCGCAGCCTGACCTACCGGGCCGCCGACTCACGTGGCCCGGACGACAGCCCATTTCCTGATCCGGCCCTGGCCGCACAGGCCAAGGTCTTCACATCGGAGGCCTGCATAGACGTGGCCAACGACGCCCTGCAGCTCTTCGGAGCCGCCGGCTACTCGCGGAACAACCCGATGGAGCGCATCTGCCGGGACGTGCGGATGTTCACCATCGGCGGCGGGACGGCCCAGATCCTGCGGACGGTCGTGGCGGCCCGGGTGCTGGACATGAAGCTCCCCCAGACCCGTGACGGCTTCCAACGCCTGGCGGACCGGGCGTGAGCGTCCGGACGGCCGCCATGGCGGGACCGTCGACGCTTGCACCGATCGACACGGGAGAGCGCAGCCTGGCCGAGCTTGCCTATGAGCGGATCCTGACAGCGATCCTGGATGGCGACTTCGCGCCGGGGGACCGACTGATCATGGACCGCCTGGCCGCCGAGCTCGGCATCTCGAGGACACCGGTCCGCGATGCCCTGCGTCGCATGGAGGCCGACGGCCTGGTCCAGCCGGCGACCAAGGGCTTCGTAATCCGGTCCCTGGATGCCGCCGACGTCCGGGCCATGTACGAGGTACGCGAGCCGGTCGAGGGGTGGGCGGCCCGGGTGGCCGCGACCAGGGCCGCAGACGCCGGATCGGCCATGGCCGATGCCCTGGTCGGCCTAGAGAACGTGCCTGTCGACGAGCCGTCCGCCGCCTACCGGGCGAACCGCGACTTCCATCGGGCCATTGTGCTGGCGGCCGGCAACCCGGTGCTGGTGGACTGCTTCGACACCATCTGGGGTCGTGGGCTGGCCTTGCTCTCGTTCGCCGAGTCGGCACGCCACGGTTCGACAGTCGACTACGAGGAACACCGGGTGCTCCACGAGGCGGTCATGTCCGGGGATCCCGACCGTGCCGAGGTCGAGATGCTCGCCCACATCCGGCGCGGGGCGGCTTCGGTCTGAGTCGAGCCGGCCGATCGGTCTCCGTCGCAACGGGTCGGGGTCCGGGGAGCGGGCTAGAGGTAGGGCAGGTAGAAGCCCTTCTCCCAGTCTGTGAACTCGTCGCGTGCCGCCGCCTCATCGCCGACGGCAGCCAGGTACTTCTCGAGCTCGGCCTCCTTGACCATGGTGACCTGGTCGACCAGGCCCCGGCCGAGGGCGTCGGCGAAGGTGTCGTCGGCGGCCAGGGCGGCCAGGGCCTCGCCCAGCCCGTCGGCCACGAACTCCTCGGTGCAGGCCTCCTCGATGGCGTCGCCGGTCTCGGCCCCGGGGCATTCCAGCTCCGCCTCGACGCCCAGCCGGGCCCCGGTCAGCACGGCGGCCACCGCTGTGTGGATGGGTGCTGACCCGTCGGGCATGCGGTTCTCCAGTCGGGTCGAGCCGTCCCGCTCCGGATTGACCCGGATGGTGGCGCACCGGTGGTCGTGCCCCCAGTTCTTCCAGTAGCCGGACATCTGTCCCGGACGGAGGCGCTTGTAGGAGTTGACGGTCGGAGCGCACACGGCCCCCATGGCCGACAGGTGGTGCAGCTGTCCGGCGATGCACTGGCGGGCCAGGTCGGACAGGCCGTCGGCACCGTCGGGGTCCAGGAGGGCGTTGTTCCCGTCGGCGTCGACGAGGCTCAGGTTCACGTGCAGGCCGTTGCCGCCCCGGTCCATGAGTGGTCGGGGCAGGAAGGTCAGCAGGTGGCCCATCTCGTAGGCCACGTCCCGGGCCATGGTCCGGAACAGGAAGGCGTCGTCAGCCGCCGCCAGGGCGTCGTCGTACTCCAGGGTGAACTCGAACTGGGCGGCCTCGAACTCGGTGTTGACCGACTCCAGGCGGAAGCCCACGGCGTCGGCCACGTCGTGGATGGCCTCGGCGATGCCCATCGGGTCGTTCATTGGTCCCGTGCCGTAGACGAATGAGCCCGGGCAGTCGTAGGGAGCCCAGCCGCCCTCGCCGTCCGGCTGCATCACGAAGGCCTCGAACTCGATGCCGACCTTCGGGGTGTAGCCCAGGGCCTCCCAGGCGGCCACGGCGTCCTTCAGCACGTTGCGGGGGGCGAAGGCGACGGGGGCGCCCCCAGCCTCGAGGTCGCCGATGACCACGCCGACCCCGTCCTCCCAGCCTTTGCGGACGATGGCGAGGTCGATCACGCACTCCATGTCCGGGAAGCCCTCGAGCATCCGGGTACCCGGGGCGGGGACCATGTCCCGGTCGTAGGTGAGCGCGAACACCGACATCGAGTGCCTGGTACCCAGGCCGGCCAGGTGGGCGGGGAGGTACTTGCCACGCGGGAGGGCCAGGTGGTCGGGCCACAGCACGCGGATGCGACGGTGGTCGGTCATCGGTCCTGGCTGGCCTCCATTGCCGACAGCCGGGTCGGCGTGAATCGTTTGGCCCCGAACAGTAGTGTGCCCACATGCCCCGTGCATTTGCCGCAGGCGACGACGAGCTGGTCGCGGCCGAACGCCTCATCCGCGACCGTATGGCGGGCCTGGACCTGGACCTGCTCTCCCTGGCCGCCGTCTCGAACGTGTTCCGGACTGCCACGGCGGTCCGGAACCACATGGAACGAAACGTCCTGAAGCCCCATGCCCTCTCCTGGAGCGCCTTCGTGGTCCTGTTCGTCCTGCACGTCTGGGGTGAGAAGGAGTCCAGGGAACTCGCATCCGAGGCCGGGATCTCCGGGGGCACCCTGACCGGCGTGCTGGACACCCTTGAGCGCAAGGGGCTGGCCGTCCGTCGCCCGGTCCCCACCGACCGGCGACGCGTCGGGGTGGCACTCACCGCAGCGGGTACCACGGTGGTCGACGAGGTCATGCCGGCCTTCAACCGCGAGGAGGCCCAGGTCACCGGTGGCCTGACCGATGACGAGACGGCCACCCTGGCCCGGCTCCTGCGCACGGTGCTGCGCACGGCCGAGGGCCTGGGCGCCAGGTGACTCCCGAACCCTTCTGGCGGCACGACGAGCAGTTGCTCCGGTCGGTCATGGACTGGAGTCGGCGGAGGATCGCCGGGGGCCAGGATCCCATGGCCCGTGCCCGACCGGCCGATGAACTGCATGCCGCCATGGGCGACACCGTCGTGCCTACGGGCATCGGCGGCCACGAGGCCCTCCGGCTCTTCACCCAGGTCCTGGTGCCTGCCACCCGGGCTCAGGACAATCCGATGAACCTGGCCTTCATTCCGGCGGCTCCCACCGAGGCGGCCCTGGTGTTCGACCTGGCGGTCAGCGCCGCAGAGATGTTCGCCGGCACCTGGGAGGCTGGCGCCGGGGCGATCGTGGCCGAGAACCAGGCTCTGGCGTGGCTGGTCGGCCTCCTCGGCTGGCCGGAGACGGCCGGTGGCTGCTTCGTGTCCGGGGCCACCATGGGCAACCTGAGTGCGCTGGTGGCAGCGCGTGAGAGGGCGCGCCGTGGCCGGGTCGACCGGCCTGGTGCCTGGCGCCTGGCCGCCACGGCCGATTCCCACAGCTCGGTTCGCGCCGCGGCGAAGGTCATGGACTGCGGCATCCTCGACGTCCCCGGCGACGGGCGGGGCCGAATGACCGGCGACGGCCTGGCTGCCGTGCTGGCCTCCGGCGGTGGCGACGGCGTGTTCGCCGTGGTGGCCTCGGCCGGCACGACGAATGCCGGCGTGGTGGACGACCTGGCTGGCATCGCACGGGTCTGCCGGGAGCACGGCATCTGGTTGCACGTGGACGGGGCGTACGGCGGAGCGGCCCTGGTCGCCCCGTCGGTGGCCGACCGGTTCGTCGGGGTCGAGCATGCCGACTCGTTCGTGGTGGACCCCCACAAGTGGCTGTTCGCCCCCTACGACTGCTGTGCCCTCATCTACCGGGAGCCGGAGCACGGGGCTGCCGCCCACTCGCAGTTCGCCAGCTACCTGGAGTCGGTGGACCGCTCGGAGTGGAACCCGGCGGACTTCGCCGTGCACCTCACCCGCAGGGCGCGTGGCCTGCCGTTCTGGTTCTCGCTGGCCACCTATGGGACCGATCGCTACCGGGACGCAGTCGAGACGGTGCTGGCCACGACCCGCGCCGTTGTCGCCGAGATCGGGAGGCGTCCGCAGCTGCGGCTGGTCATGGAACCCGACCTGTCGGTGGTGCTGTTCGAGCGGATCGGCTGGACCGACGACGACTACCAGGCCTGGTCCGAGCACAACGCCAGGTCGGGGATCGTGCTCTGCGTGCCCACCCGCTGGGAGGGTCGACCGGTGCTGCGGTTCTGCTTCGTGAATCCCGCCACCGAGGTGGAGGCAGTGGCCGCCGTGCTGGATGGCCTGGCCGACTGACCCGAAGGGCGTTCCGCCTGACAGCACCCCGCTTCTGCTGACGTCGGGCTAGTCCGAGTGGGCCAGGGCGGCGGCTATCCGTGCCCCGAGGAGGGCGTTGGCGGTCGTCAGGCCGACAGCAGTCCTCTGGCTCTCGCCGCCGGTTGAATCATTTGGATCCAAACGATTAAGGTGGTGACCGTGCCTCCCCACCGGGAGCCGATCGGAACGGAGCCAACCCATGGGTGAGATCGTCGGTGCCGCCGTCGTGTCCCACGTGCCGCCCATCGTGCTGCCCGAAGGCGTTCGGCGGGAGTTGAACGACGGCGAGGAGATCAGCCTTGTCCCCGGCCTGCACCGCCTGAGGTCCGAGTGCCTGGACCGCCTGGGCGCCGACACCTTCGTTGTGTTCGACACCCACTGGTTCACCCTCGTCGAGATGGTGGTCACCTCGCACGAACGGAGGACGGGCCACTACACATCCGACGAACTGCCCCGGGGAATGTCGGCAATGCCGTATGACATCCCGGGCGATCCCAAGTTGGCTCGGACCCTGGCGTCCATGGCCACCGACCACGGGACCTGGATCACCGCCGTCGACGACCCGTACCTGCCCATCCACTACCCGACGGTCAATCTGCTGGGCTTTCTACAGGGCGAGGAGCGGTGGATGACGGCCAGTACCTGCGGCACCGCCCGGGCCGAGGACTTCCTGCTCTGGGGTCGGCTCCTGGGCGAGGCCATAGAGGCGATGGACCGCCGGGTCGTGCTGTTGGCCTCCGGTGGGCTGAGCCACAGGTTCTGGCCGCTGGACGTGTTCCGGGACCACGAGTCATCGTCGCTCGACAACATCATCACGCCTGAGGCCAGAGCGGCCGACGAGGCGATTATCGGTCAGTGGGAGGCGGGGGACCACGCGGTGGTCATCGACGGCTACCCGGCGTTCCGGGCCCATGCCCCGGAGGGCCTGTTCGGCCACTACCTGATGATGGTGGGTGCCATCGGCGGACGGGACTGCCGGGCGCCGGGCGTGGCGTACTCGGACTACGAGTCGGCGGCCGGTACCGGCCAGATCCACATGTGGTTCGAGCGGCCCGTCGGCGGCTGGACCGCCTGACTGGCTCGGTCGGCGCCCGGCTCAGGCGCCGTTCAGGAACCAGTCGACCAGGGCGTCGGACCGGGCGCGGTTGTCCTCCGCCTCGTCGACGGTCCGGGCGGCCATGACGGTGGGATCCACGCCGTGGGCCCGCAGTGCCCGCTCGCCCATCCCGATCCACAGGCGGACCAGGCGGGGCGTGATCTCCGGATGGAACTGCGTGCCGATGCTCTGGCCGATCCGGAAGGCCTGCGGCGAGACGGCGGTGCGGGCGATCTCGGTGGCGCCGTCGGGCACGGTGAAGCCGTCGTAGTGCCATTCGAACCAGGGTCCGGGGGCGACGGCGTCCGGTAGGTCGGTGTCGACCTCGTACCAGCCGAACTCCGGGGGGTCCACCCGGCCGACCTCGCCGCCGAGTGCCGCCGAGAGGACCTGGCCGCCGAAGCACAGGCCAAGCACCGGGACCCCGGCGTCGTGGGCCGTCCGGACCATCTCGATCTCGCGACCGATCCACGAGCCGATCGAGTCCGTGTCCGTGACCGACCACGCCGAGCCGGTCACGACGAGGGCGTCGTAGCCCGTGGCGTCCGGGTAGGGCTTGGTGCAGACCGGGTCGGCCGGGTCGTCCATCACCCGGAAGACGTCCAGTTGGTAGCCGTGCTCGACGATGTGGTCGCCCACGCCCTCTGCGGGACCGTGTTCGTCGTGCTCGATGACCAGTGCCCGTTTCACGGGGCGGAACCCTAGGTCGCCGGTCGGATCTGCCGACGACCGGGCCATCTAGCGTGTGGGCATGGCGACCGATCCAGACGACCTGACCCGGATACCACCGCCGTCCGGAGCGGCGTTTGCGCCGCGGGTCGGCAACCACATCGAGCCCCTGGTGGACGGCGCGGTGGCCTTCGACCGGATCGCCGCGGCGGTTGAGGCGGCAACCACGTCGGTTCGGGTGTGCGTGGCCTTCCTGGAGACCGATGCCCGGTTCCCCGGCGGTCGGGGCACCTTCCTCGACCTGATGGACGATGCCGCGTCCCGCGGCGTTGACGTCCGGGTGCTCTTCTGGCACCCGGAGGGCCGCCTCGGTGGCCTCGTCGCGGTCCATCCCGACGACACCTTCGGTGGCACGGAGTCGTCGATCAGCATGCTGGGTAGTCGGTCCACGCGGTGGCAGGCCCGCTGGGACGCAGTGGGCCGTCAGTGCCAGCACCAGAAGGCATGGCTGGTCGACGCCGGGACCGACGCCGAGGTCGCCTTCGTGGGCGGGATCAACATCGGCAAGAGCTCGATGGCCGGTCCGGACCATGCCGAGCCCGATCCGGGACCGGAGGTGGTCGGCGACGATAGCTACGCCGATGTCCACGACGTGCACTGCCTGGTCCGGGGGCCGGCGGCGACCGACGTGCACGACAACTTCGTGATGCGCTGGAACGGTGCGTCGGAGCGTGGGCGAGAGCACGGGTCGTGGCCAACCGGCGAGACCGACGACCTGCCTGCCCCGACGACGAGGACCGGCAAGTTGGGTCCGACCACGGCACAGATCCAGCGCAGCGTGCTGCCCGGCCTCTACGAGGCGTTGCCCGACGGGGAGAACTCCGTGCGGGAGCAGTACCTGTCGGCCATCGCAGCGGCCGGGGACTACGTGTACATAGAGGACCAGATCCTGCTCAGCCGGGTGGTGCTCGTGGCGCTGCGCGACGCCCTGGAGCGCGGGGTGCTGGTCGTGGCCTCGGTTCCCGGCAACCCGATGCCGGAGCTGGCTGCCGCCCGGGCCCACCCGGGCATCGCCGCCGGCTACGACGCTCTGGCCGCCCTGGGTGCCTACGACGGGTTCTGCCTGTCGGCGCCCTGTGCGCGTGCGGACCGGGGCTACCGGGAGATCTACGTGCACGCCAAGACGGCGGTGGTCGACGACCTGTGGGCCACCATCGGATCCACCAACCTCGTCTTCTCGTCATTCCAGGGCGACACCGAGATGAACGTGTCGTTCTGGGACGCCGACGTGGCCAGGGCGTTCCGGGTCCGGCAGGTCGACGAGCAGGGTGGCTTCTCGTCCGTGGGCATGGATGGGCGGGAGGCGATGGTTCGCATCATGGAGGTGGCCCGGGAGAACTCCCGGCGTCGGACGGCGGGCGAGGACCTGGACGGATTCGCCTGCGCCATCGACCCTGCCGGCTGGGCGACCTGACCGGTCGTAGCGACCTGGAGCCGGTTGCCGCGCCCTTGTCACAAGGCGCGCCTACGTTCGTCACATGGAGATCGCCCTGGTCCTCGTAGCCGTGTTCGCCATGCTGGTCGCCGTCATGGCCGTCGTCTGGGCGGTTCGACGCCCGGCACCGGTAGTTGCCGATCCGGGTGCCCCGGTGGTCGACGCCACGGCGTTGGCACAGCAGATCGGAGCCGAGGTGAAGGCCCAGGTCGCCGAGACGGCGATCAATGCCTTGAACAGCAACACCGACCAGTTCCTGAGGCTCGCCGAGGAGCGGATGGCCACGGTCCACGAGAAGACCAAGGGGCTGCTGGACCCACTGGGCATCCAGATGAAGAAGTTGGACGAGACGGTCGGTCATCTCCGGTCGGCCCACGAGAAGGACCGTGGCGCCGTCGACACCCTCACCAGCCGTCTGGGGTTGCAGCTCACCGAATTGCAGACGTCGACTACCACGCTGTCCGAAGCCCTCCGGTCGCGGACGGCCCGTGGGGTCTGGGGGGAGAACCAACTCCGGAACGTGATCGAGCTCGCCGGTATGGAGTCCTACTGCGACTTCACCGAGCAGACGTCGGGCGAGAACCGCGACGGTGCAGGCGTCCGTCCCGACGTCCTTGTCAGGTTGCCCAACGGCGCCCACCTGGCCGTAGACGCGAAGGTGCCGTTGGATGCGTACCTCCGCGCCCAGGAGGCCACCGACCAGGCACTGGTCGACCGGGAACTGAACAACCACGCCAAGGCACTTGGCGAGCACGTCAAGGAGCTCGCCAAGAAGAGGTACTGGGCGGTCGACGACGGACCCTCGCCGGAGTTCGTGGTGCTGTTCGTCCCCGGAGAGTCGTTCCTGGCCGACGCTCTGAGGGTCCAGCCGACGCTCCTCCAGGAGGCGATCAAACATCGGGTTCTGCTGGCCTCACCGGTCAACCTGCTGGCCCTTCTCTGGGCGGTGGCCGGAGGTTGGCAGCAGGCCCGGGTGAACGAGTACGCCCGCGAGGTCGCCGACCTGGGAAAGGAGCTCTACGAGCGGGTGGGGAAGATCCTCGGCGACGTGGAGACGACCGGTAAGAGGCTCAACTCGACGGTGGGCGCATTCAACGAGCTCATCGGTTCGATCGACAGCCGCCTTCTGGTGACGATGCGCCGGTTCCCCGACCTCGGGATCGGGTCCGAGAACCTCCCCGAGATGTCGGAGATCGAGACTCGGGCCCGTGACCTGCGGGCAGCCGAACTTCCATCCGCTGTCGACGAACTACCCGATCCGGAGGATTCCCGGGGCTGATCCCAGCCTGCGGCCTCAGGTGGCCGAACGGGCGACGGCCACCTCGGCCAGGACATCCAACATGGCCACCAGGCGTGCCCGCTGCGGCTCCACCAGCCCGGTCATTCCGAGGGATCTCATCGCCGACGAGCAGACCGGGCCGACCGACACCGGCACCACCCGGACTCCGTCCAGCGCGGCCACAAGGTCGTCCCGACGGCCCCGGGCCTCGGCAATCTCGACGAGGTGGACTGCAGCCTGCCGGGTCGTGAACGTCACGGCGTCGAGACCGCCGTCGCAGACGGCGTCCACCAGGGCCTCGGCCGGACCGACGTCGACCGGCAGCGCCCAACGGTAGATCGGGACCACCGTGACGACGCCACATATGGCTTCCAGCGGCGCAGCCAGCACCTCCTCGTCGGTGCCGTCGACCTGCAGGGCCAGCCGGTCCCTGCCCCCTGTGGTCGCCACGTGGTCCACGATCTGGGCGAACAGCTCATCCGGTGCCGACCATGCCACCACGAGGCCGGCCCGTCTGGCGGCGCTCACCGCCTTGGGTCCGCGGGCCAGCACCTCGCAGTGGCCTAGCGCCGCCCGGACCTGGTTGCCGAGGCCGATGCCGTCCATGGCGTCCAGCCACATGTTCAGGCCCATGCCCGTTTGGAGCACCAGGGTGTCCGGCGGCTGGTCGACCAGTGCCCGCGAGACCTTGAGCAGGCGGGCGTCGTCGGAGAGGTCGAGCGTGCGCATGGTGCAGCCGTGCACCACCTCGGCGCCCCGGCGACGGAGTGCCTCTACCTGCTGGTCGGCCCGCCTGTCGGCGGTTACGCCTACGCGCCAGCCCGCCAGCGGTGGTTCGGCCGATCCTCCGGTCATGTGACAAGCATGCCGGGCCAGGCCGACCCTCAGACCCGGTTCCCGTCGATCAGGTCGGAAGCCTGGTCGAACAGGTCGACCGCCCGTCGGTGGAGGTCCCGGCCGGTCTCGACTGGGGCCCGGCCGGCCGCGGCCCGGGCGTTGGTGCCCTCCAGGATGATGCCCAGCTTGTAGCAGGCCAGCGTCCGCCACCAGGTCAGGTCGTCGAGGGGGAGGCCGGTCCCGTCGGCGTACCGGTTCACCAACTCCGCCGTGGTCGGGAACCCGTCGGCCGCCGTCTCGAACGAGCCGACCCCGCCCGAGGTGGTCAGGAGCCAGGCCAGGTCCAGGCGGGGGTCGCCAAGGGTGGTCAGCTCCCAGTCCAGGACCGCGGTCAGCTCGGGACGATCGTGGGCGGCCATGACGTTGGCCAGGTGGTAGTCACCGTGGATGATCCCGAGGGTGAAGTCGTCGGGTCGGTGCGCCTCCAGCCAGCCTCCGACACGGTCGACCCCGGGCAGGTCAGGCCCGTCGTAGCCGTCGAATGCCGCATAGGACTCCAGCTGTCGCCGCCATCTACCGACCTGGCGTTCCAGCCAGCCGTCGGGACGACCCAGGCCGCCCAACCCGACGTCGTCGGGTCGGATGCGGGCCAGGGCTGCGATGGCGTCGACCATGGCGAGGCCCAGGCGGTGGCGCCAGTCGGGATCGGTGCCGTAGCGGCCGGGGAGGTCACCCACCGGGGCGAAGCCCTCCACCGCCGACATGACGAAGAAACAGGTGCCGATGACCGACGGATCGTCGCAGACCGCGTGGCAGACGGGCTGCGGGACGCCGCGACCCTCGATCGCCGTGAGTACCCGGGCCTCGCGCAACATGGTCTCGTCACTGTTCGGGCGGGGGTGCCGGGGCGGGCGACGCAGGACCATCGGGGTGCCGTCTGCCCGAATCAGCATGAAGAGGTTGTTCTGGGTTCCGCCACCGAGCAGTCGGCTCGTGACCACCGGACCACTTCCGGGGGCTGGACTCTGGGCGATCCAGGCCTGCAGGGTCGACCAGTCCAGCAGGCCGTCACCGTCCTCCAGCAATGACTGGTCGGGATCCGCACCGACGCCCGGGGCCCCATTGGTCATTCGACAAGGATCCCACGTACCTCCGGGTCGAGACCGAGGCGGCCGCGCGGACCCGTGGCTCGAGGGTGGCTCCTCCGAGGGTTCTGGTACCGCTTCTGCCGGCATAAGGCCAGCAGAAGATTCTGCTGGCCCCCTTCCCGGATCGCTTCCTGGTGCCACTACTGTCCGCGTTGACAGCTCCCCTGCACCGTTCCCACAGCGGCGTCGCCAGGGGACATCGGACGTGAGAGCCCAGGGAGGCGGAGATGGCGAACGAGGTACGGGCGGCGATGCTCCAGACCCGGTGGACGGGCGACAAGGAGTCGATGATCCAGCTCCACGAGGAGCACCTTGCCGCAGCAGCCGCATCCGGAGCCCGGGTCATGTGCTTCCAGGAGCTCTTCTACGGCCCCTACTTCTGCCAGGTGCAGGACGCCGACTACTACGACTACGCCGAGGCCATCCCGGACGGGCCGACCACGAGGCGTTTCCAGGAGCTGGCGGCAAAGCACGGCATGGTTCTGATCCTGCCGATGTACGAGAAGGAGCAGGAGGGCCTGCTCTACAACACGGCTGCGGTGATCGATGCCGACGGCACCTACCTGGGCAAGTACCGCAAGACCCACATCCCGCAGGTCAAGGGCTTCTGGGAGAAGTTCTACTTCCGACCGGGGAACCTCGGCTACCCGGTGTTCGAGACCGCCGTCGGCAGGGTCGGCGTGTACATCTGCTACGACCGGCACTTCCCCGAGGGTTGGCGGGCGCTGGGCCTCAACGGCGCCCAGATGGTGTTCAACCCGTCGGCCACCAGCAGGGGCCTGTCGTCCTACCTGTGGCAGTTGGAACAGCCGGCGTCGGCCGTGGCCAACATGTACTTCGTCGGGGCCATCAACCGGGTCGGCATCGAGGACCTGGGCGACAACGACTTCTACGGCACTACCTACTTCGTGGATCCGCGTGGGCAGTTCGTGGGCGACGTCTGTTCCGATCAGGACACTGAGCTGATAGTGCGGGACCTGGACCTGGACCTGGTCGACGAGGTCCGCAACCAGTGGGCCTTCTACCGGGACCGCCGCCCAGACATGTACGACCCGTTGACCCGGGCCTGACGCGCAGCGCGAGCCCCGACATGGAGTTGCCGATGACCACCAACGCCGAACTCCTGGAACGGCACCGGGCCGTCCTGCCCGACTGGCTGTCGCTCTACTACGACCCGCCGATCTCGTTCGACCATGGCGAGGGCCGCCACGTCTTCGACGTCGAGGGCACCCGGTACCTCGACTTCTTCGGCGGCATCCTGACCACCAGCCTCGGCTACAACATCCCCGAGATCACCGAGGCGGTCCGGGCCCAGGCACCGAAGACGTTCCACACCTCGACCCTGTACCTGTCGGAACCCATGATCGAGTTGGCCGAGCTCATCGCCGGGCTGTCGGGCATCCCCGACGCCAAGGTGTTCTTCACCACGTCGGGCACCGAGGCCAACGACGCAGCCCTCTTGCTGGCTACCGTCTCGCGCAGGTCCAACCAGGTACTGGCGCTACGCAACAGCTACCACGGGCGGTCGTTCACCACCATTGCCATCACGGCCCAGAGGTCCTGGTCTCCGACCAGCGTCAGCGGCCTTTCCGTCAACTACGTGCACGGCGGCTACCGCCTGCGCAGCCCGTTCCGTGACCTCGACGACGAGGCCTACACCGAGGCCTGCGTGGCCGACCTGAACCAGGTCTTCGACATGATGACGTCCGGTGACGTGGCGGCCATGATTGCCGAACCCATCCAGGGAGTCGGCGGGTTCGCCACCCCACCGGACGGCTTCTTTGGTGCCATGAAGAAGGAGCTGGACAACCGCGGGGTCCTGTTCATCTCGGACGAGGTACAGACTGGCTGGGGCCGGACGGGCGAAAACTTCTGGGGCTACCAGGCCCACGGGATGACACCGGACATCTTGACCTTTGCCAAGGGGGTCGGCAACGGCCTGGCCCTCGGCGGCGTGGTGGCGGGCGCGGAGCTGATGGACTCACTGCCCGGCAACTCCATCTCCACCTTCGGCGGCAACCCGATGAGCAGCGTGGGCGCCCTGGCAACCATCCGCTACATGCTGGAACACGACACCCAAGGCCACGCGCTGGCCATGGGTGAACGCCTGGCTGGCCACCTACGGCCCGCCGTCGAGGCGTCTGCGGTGGTGGCCGAGTTGCGGGGCAAGGGCCTGATGCTGGCGATTGAGACGGTCCAGGCCGGATCGCTGGAACCCGACAGCGGGGTCGCCGGCCGGATCATGGAGCAGGCACGTGCCGCCGGTCTGCTGATTGGCAAGGGTGGCCTATATGGCAACGTGCTGCGCATCGCCCCTCCCATGACCGTCACCGAGGCAGAGATAGACGAGGCGGCGGACGTGCTGGTACGCATCATCGAGGGGCTTGGCTGAGGCGGGCCCGGACCGCGACAAGGGACCTGAAGGGGGAACCATGACGACGCTCATCAAGAACGGAACGGTGGTCAGTGCCACGGGACGCCACGCCGCCGAGGTGCTGGTGGACGGCACGACGATCGCGGCGGTGCTCCAGCCGGGCTCGACGCTGGCCGTCTCGGCAGAGTCGGGTGCCGACCGGGTCATCGACGCCACCGGGAAGTACGTGGTGCCCGGCGGGATCGACTGCCACACCCACATGGAGCTGCCGTTCGGCGGGACCTTCGCCTCGGACACCTTCGAGATCGGCACCCGTGCGGCCGCCTGGGGTGGCACGACGACCATCGTCGACTTCGCCGTCCAGAAGACCGGCGAGAACGTCCGTGACAGCCTCGAAGCGTGGCACGCCAAGGCCGAGGGCCAGTGCGCCGTGGACTACGCCTTCCACATGATCCTGGGCGGCGTCGACGAGGCGGCGCTCAAGGAGATGGATTCGCTGGTCGACGAGGGGATCACCAGCTTCAAGCTGTTCATGGCCTACCCGGGCGTCTTCTACAGCGACGATGGCCAGATCCTGAGGGCCATGCAGAAGGCCGCCAACAACGGCGCCCTTATAACGATGCACGCTGAGAACGGCATCGCTATCGACGTGCTGGCCGAGCAGGCCGCGGCCAGGGGCCAGACCGATCCGGTGTACCACGGCATTACGAGGCCCTCCCGGATGGAGGGCGAGGCCACCAACCGGGCCATTCAGCTGGCGCTGATGGTCGGGGCACCCGTCTACTTCGTCCACCTGTCGGCCAGCGAGGCATTGGAGAGGGTCGCCGAGGCCCGCGACGCCGGCCACAACGTGTTCGCCGAGACCTGCCCGCAGTACCTGTACCTGAACCTGGAGGACCACCTCGGGGCACCGGGCTTCGCAGGGGCGGGGTTCGTCTGCTCGCCACCCCTGCGCACAAGGGAGCACACCCACCACAAGGACCTGTGGCGCGGCCTGCGCACCAACGACCTGGCCATCGTGGCCACGGACCACTGCCCGTTCTGCATGAAGGACCAGAAGGAGCTCGGCAGGGACGACTTCCGGGCCATACCCAACGGCATCGGCGGCGTCGAGCACCGCATGGACCTCATCTACCAGGGCGTCGCCATGGGCGAGCTGAGCCTGGAGCGCTGGGTCGAGACCTGCTCCACCACCCCGGCCCGGATGTTCGGCATGTACCCGCAGAAGGGGGTCATCGCCCCGGGGTCGGATGCCGACATCGTGCTCTACGACCCGGCCGCCACGACCGAGATCTCGGTCGACACCCACCACATGAGCATGGACTACTCGGCCTATGAGGGGACCACGATCGACGGCAAGGTCGACACCGTGATGTCCAAGGGTCGGATCCTGATCTCCGACGATGCCTACCACGGCGAGAAGGGCCATGGCGTCTACCTCCGCCGGGGCCTGTCCACCTACCTGCAGTAACCACCCGCCAGTAACCACCCGCCGGCCCTGACTGCCGGCCCACCACCGAAGGCGGAAGCCACATGTACGACATCCAGCACCTGATCGACGGGCAGCCCTCCGCATCGACGTCGGGCAATACCGGTCCGGTCTTCGATCCGTCCACCGGCGGACAGGTCGGACGGGTGGGCCTGGCCTCGGTGGCCGAGGTGGATGCCGCCGTGGCCTCGGCCCGTTCGGCGTTCGCAGAGTGGGGTGGGGTCTCCCTGGCCCGCCGCACCAAACTCCTGCTGGAGTTCCGGAACCTGGTGGTGGCCAATGCCGAGGAGGTCGCCCAGCGACTCACAGCCGAGCACGGCAAGGTCCTGGACGACGCCCGGGGCGAGGTGGCCCGCGGCATCGAGAACATCGAGTTCGCCTGTGGGGTGGCCGAAGCCCTGAAGGGCATGCACAGCGAACAGGCCAGCAGCGGCGTCGACGTGTACACCGTGCGCCAGCCCCTGGGCGTGGTGGCCGGCATCACACCGTTCAACTTCCCGGCGATGGTCCCGCTCTGGATGTTCCCCAACGCCGTGGCCTGTGGGAACACCTTCATCCTGAAGCCGTCGGAACGCGACCCCTCGGCCCCGCTGTTCGTGGCCGAGCTGTTCCAGGAGGCCGGGTTCCCGCCGGGCGTCCTGAACGTGGTGCAAGGTGACAAGGTGGCCGTCGACAGGCTCCTGGACCACCCGGACGTAAAGGCGGTCAGCTTTGTCGGCTCCACCCCGATCGCCCGCTACGTGTACGCCACGGCGACGGCAAACGGCAAGCGTGCCCAGGCCCTCGGTGGTGCCAAGAACCATATGATCGTGCTGCCCGATGCCGACATCGACATGGCGGCCGACGCAGCCGTCTCGGCTGCCTACGGGTCGGCAGGCGAGCGCTGCATGGCCATATCGGTGGTGGTGGCAGTGGGCGACATCGCCGACCAGTTGGTGGATTCCATCCGGGTGAGGATGGAGAAGCTGGTCATCGGGCCGGGTACCGATCCGGCATCGGAGATGGGCCCACTCATCACTCGGGAGGCACGGGACCGGGTGGCCGGATACGTACAGGCCGGGGCCGACGCAGGGTGCGACGTGGTGGTCGACGGTCGGGACCAGGTCTTCGACAACGACGGGTTCTTCCTGGGGGTGACCCTGCTGGACCGGGTGACCACCGACATGAGCGTCTACACCGACGAGATCTTCGGGCCGGTGCTGTCCGTCGTCCGCGCCGAAAGCTACGCCGAGGGCGTCCGGATGATCCGGGACAACCCGTTCGGCAACGGTGCCGCCATCTTCACGCGGGACGGCGGCGCGGCCCGCCAGTTCCAGAGGGATGCCGACGCCGGCATGGTCGGCATCAACGTGCCCATCCCGGTGCCCGTCGGATACCACTCGTTCGGCGGGTGGAACGACTCGGCGTTCGGTGACACGACCATGTACGGACCCGAGGGCCTGCGCTTCTACACCCGGCCCAAGGTGATCACCAGCCGGTGGCCCGATCCCTCGACGAGCAGCGTCGACCTCGGGTTCCCCCGCAACGACTGATCGGACGGCGTAGCTGATGGACTTCGGCGTGGTGATGCAGACCGACCCCCCGGCATGGCGGGTCGTGGAGCTGGCCCGGAAGGCGGAGGCCCTGGGGTTCACCCATGCGTACACGTTCGACAGCCATGTGCTCTGGCAGGAGCCGTTCGTGATCCACAGCGCCATGCTGGCGGCCACCCAGAAGATGGTCGTCGGCCCGATGGTGACGAACCCGGGCACCCGGGACTGGACGGTCACCGCCTCGGTGTTCGCCACGCTGAACGACATGTTCGGCGAGCGCACGGTCTGTGCCATCGGGCGCGGTGACTCGGCCATGAGGGTGATCGGCCGAAAGCCGTGCAACCTGGCCACCTTGGAGGAGTCCATGGGGGTTATCAAGGGCCTGGCCGAGGGTGGCACCGTGGAGTACAACGGCACAACCCAGACATTCCCGTGGCGCAGTGGTGGGTCGCTGCCGATGTGGATGGCCGCCTACGGCCCTAAGGCGCTCGACCTGTGTGGCCGGAAGGCCGACGGGTTCGTCCTGCAGCTGGCCGACCCGCAGATAGCCGAGTGGACGATCGGGGCGGTGAAGCGCTCAGCCGAGCAGGCCGGACGTGATCCCGACTCCATCACCATCTGCGTTGTGGCACCGGCCTACGTAGGTGACGACATCGCCCACCAGCGCGAACAGGTCAGGTGGTTCGGAGGCATGGTCGGCAACCATGTGGCCGACCTGGTCGGTCGCTACGGCTCTGACGGCTCGGCCCTGCCCCAGGCCCTCACCGACTACATCGAGGGTCGGAAGGGCTACGACTACACCGAGCACGGGCGGGCCGGTGCCGAGCACACGGACTTCGTCCCGGACGAGATCATCGACCGGTTCTGCATCCTCGGCGACGGGGCGTCCCTCATCGAGCGGCTGCAGGAGCTGGAGGCCCTCGGCGTGGACCAGTTCGCCATCTACCTCATGCACGACCAGCAGGACGAGACGCTCGATGCTT